>CBEVQP010000086.1:0-5076 GCA_965552035.1 uncultured Thermoplasmata archaeon
TAGATGTCATGGTTGTTCATAGGCAGTATAGGCGAAAAGGGATAGGAAGGACTCTCATCAGAAAGGCAAAGGATGTGGGGTTAGAAAACGGATGCGACACTATAAGCGTTTGGCCCGAAAAGGATGCTATTGAATTTTATAAGAAATGTGGAATAGAAAAGGAGGCTTATAGAATTGTTTTAGTTAGAGTAAGTCTTGAAGATGATCACTTTAATAAGCCAACTGGTGATGTCGCGGAATTTCCACGCAGGTTTTGCGAGACCAAGAATATGACCTTGGTAAGTCCTAGGAACCAGAGCTCATATGCGGTATGGCTTAAAAGTTACTGGAAATATGCACTAGACTTTGACGAAATAGTTTTTGGTGGACTATTAAAGGATCTTAATGCTGCTTTCGTCATTAGAAGTCTTTACCATGAGCTTAAAGAAGCGTCGTTAGCTCTTTGGGTGAAGGATAGAGAGTCTCTGAATGAAATCTTTTATCGAATTTTTGCTATTGCGAAATCAATGGGATTTAGAGCTGTTAGATTATATATCGAAAAAGAGATGTACGAAAAACTATTAAAACAATTTAAGAATGTAGTTTTAAGCAATGAAGTCCTTCTTTATGAGAAATTAAAGGAGTAGAATCATAGTAGAGTCTTTGTTAAAGGGTTGAACCAAAACCTTTAAGAGAGTATTGTTGGGTTACAGAAAGCTCATCGTCGTAATCCTCATCGCCGTAGTTTTTGCCCTCATGCCTATGATCGCTACTGTGTTGGAGGACATTGTCTCTCAGAAATATGAGAGCACAGGCGGTGGAGTCGGTACTTTATTCAAGCGAGAATCCCTCCTTGTGGGCTGTGGTAAGTCAAATGTTGGTAAAGAATGTCTTGTAGCATGTCCTACGAACGTATATACTACTGTGAAGGATACTCTCGTCCGGATAAATGCTACATCTAGGGTTATTCTATAAGCATGCACAGCTTTGTCCGTATAGCGATTGGAAGATATATTACAGAAACGCTACAAACATCGAGGTTGTAAATGAAAGTGATACCATCATATCGGGTACGACAGCACAAAAGACTTTTACCATGAAGGTACTTGGAAATGGCTCCATTGAAATTGTTTTCCAATATGGTTCTGGATGTTCTTACGGTACTGAGGAAGTTGTTGTAAAGTCGTTCATCGTGGAAAGCTTGGATAGCACAAATGTCTCTACAGAACCCATTGAGACACCAGAAATACAGAAAATGTGACTGTAGTAAGTATTGAAGGCACATAGTTGAGAATGTAAACTTCTCTGAGAGGGCATTAGTAGTAAATGGCGCTATTGTGTACATAAAAGGGAGCTGGACCTCTGAAAACATAAGTTATACGTGGAGAGAAATGTTAGAACTATTTTCTCAAGGAAAGTGCGTTGAGATTAAGGCGGAAGATAGAAAAAGAAAGCTTTATGCAATTGAAATCGAGTATGCTGGGAGAATATACGTAAAGAGGCGATGGCAATGAATTTGCTTCAAGTAAGAAAAGTAACATCAGTTTCCATGTTAATTCTGTGGATAATTATATCCGTCACAGGAGTGCTCCTATTCTTTACGAGATTCTCCGGATTTTTTGGTATAACAGTGCCTGCAGCTGTTCGAAATTTACATACTTACTCTAGCTTTGTTGTCCTTTGGTCTTTCGGTGATACACATTTACCTCAATTGAAATGCAATAAAGAGCTACCTAAAGACTAAGAAATAAGCCTTTTTGACCTTCATTTTTCTTTAAGCAGCCCTCTCAGCTATTTTTTAAACAGTTTTGTAACCATAATCATTATATATCTTATCATAAATAGATAACAATGTTATACGTAACTATGATAGGTGATCATAATGGCTAGAATGCGTATAGTAGTGGCATCATCTTCCCAAGGAGGTCTTGAGGATACTGTTTCACCGCAATTTGGAAGGGCCCCTGTGTTTACTATCGTAGACATAGAAGATGGTGAGATAAAGGACGTAAAAACAGTTCAGAATCCGGCAGCTATGCTTCCCCAAGGTGCAGGAATCCAGGCGGCACAATTTGTAGCACAGCAAGGTGCTACACATGTTGTTGCTGGCAATTTCGGTCCAAATTCTAGTATGGTTTTAGCTCAGATGGGCATAGAGATCGTTGTCATGGAAAACATACCTATAAAGGAAGCGATAGAACGCATAAAGAGCGGCAATTATCAGAGGTTCGAGTCTGGAGCAGTACCAACCCCTGCAGGTCCAGGACCAGGGTACGGAGGTCCAGGGTGGGGTGCTGGATTTTTTCCGGGGTGGACGTGGCAAGGGCCGTGGTCGCGGCCGGCACCGTGGATGGGACCTCTAGAACCTTGGGAACTCGGAAGAGAAGCAGAAATAAGATACTTAGAGATGCAGAAAAAGATGATAGAGAGTCAGATAGAATTTTTGAAAGATCTTTTGAAAGAGATCGATAGAATGATTAAAGAATTAAAGGGAGTTTAATGGAGGTGAGTTAAGTGCCCGGACCAGGATGGGGTGGATTTGGTTGGAGAGGTAGAGGCCGCGGATGGGGATGGGGCTTCTTTGGATTTAGAGGCCCAGGACCCTATGGACCATTTGGATTTGGCCGTGGTCGTGGATGGGGCGCTAGGTTAGGATATTGTCCCTGGACAGGTATGCCTCGTGGCTGGAGAAGATGGTATTGGCCATGGTGGTGAGTATGCCCTTTGGCCTAGGCCCTTGGGGATGGTACCTTTTGGGGTACTACCCGTATGGCCCATATTGGGGATATTATCCCTACTATTATCCGGGATACTGGACTTGGGGTTACTATCCTAGCATGTATTATGGATATTGGAGTCCTTGGTATTACAGATGGTATTATCCATGGTTCGCGTTTCCTAGACCTTGGATATGGCAGTACTATTGGTATAGATATCCTATGTGGTATCCTTGGTATTAAGCCCCTCTTTTTTCATTTAATATTTTTTATAACGTCCAAAACAGAGTTTGCAACATCTTTTAACGCTTTTGATGCATTGGAATTGGGAAATGCCTCAGGTAAAGGCTTCCTCAATGACATGGACTTTGGAACGGCAGAATCATAGGGAACTTTTCCCAAAATTTCTATTCCATAGTCATTTGCCCATCTTTCGACAAGGTTAGTTTTGGTAAATCCCACTTTGTTTATTATAAGCGAAGACTTTATTTTGAAGTGTTCTGCAACCCTATATGCCCTCTCTACGTCATGAAGACTAGCGGGAGTCTCCTCAGCGACGAGAAACACGTGCTTTGCTCCCGAAATGGACGCTATTACTTGACAGCCTATACCTGCTGCAGCGTCTATAAGTACGTAGTCTAGCCTATTGTTTACGGCTATTTGCTGAGCCCATAGCCTTTCAATTGTGACAAGTTTTCCCGAGTTTGGTCGCCCCACATCTAACTGTGCCGATATCAGCGGAAATCCGTACCGAGTTTTAAAGAGCATTATCTTGCCAGTCCTCTCTTTCCTAAAGGTAATTGCTTCTACAGGACAAAAGTATGCACAAACGCCGCATCCCTCACAGGTTGTGGGATCTACAATATATTTTGAGTTGACGATCTCTATCGACTCATAAGGACATTTCTGGTAGCAAACTCCACATTTTATACACTTTTCTTCGTTTATCATTGCTACTTTCGAGTCCCATTGCTCTTTTATCTCCATAGGCTCGTCTGCGTTGAATATTATGTGCAGGTTAGGAGCATCCGCATCAGCATCTACTGCTATGAACTTTATGAGATCCCTTAGGTAATACATCACCGACGATGCTATTGTGCTCTTTCCTACACCACCCTTTCCCCCTGCAAATGTCACGTGGACGGTCATAGAGATCCCTCGAGTATTTTATCGGCAATTTCAAAAAACATTAGGGCCTCATTTGATTCGGGATACTTTTGAACGATAGGCTCGCCAGTTATGTAAGATTCTATAACCCTCTCACTATAAGGAATTCTAGCGATGATTTCTGCCCCGTATTTTTCAGAGACTCTTAATATTTCGTCTTCGGGACCAATACCTGTTCTATTTATAATTACATATGCAGGTATAGAGAGCTTCTTTAGAAGACTAAGTATAAGCTCGAGATCATGAGCCCCTAGCGGTGTAGGCTCCGTAACTGCTATTGCAAACTCAGAGCCTTTTAGAGAAGCTGCTACTGAGTTACTTGTACCGGCAGAGGTATCTACAATGAGTATTGAGCTCTGTTTAGAATAGCTCTCTAGAGCCCTTCTTTTTGCTGCTAAAACTATAGGATATGCTCGTTCTTCACCTTCTACAAGTTTTCCTGTAATCATTTTAAGAGATTTTGAGATTTCTGTCAAATATGTATATCCTATAATGCGTTCCTTTTTAATTAAGGCATTATCTTCACACTCATAGAAACAAAGGCCACATCCGCTACATATCTTATCAAAAATTACTGGAGGTTTTCCTTTGACCAATACAATAGCACCTTCTGGACAAATCTTCACACATTTCATACAATATGTACATTTTCTTGTATCGATTTCTGGGTAAATTGTTTTTATAGGAACCTCATTTTCGAGACTTTTTCCAAGAAGTATAAAATCATTAGGCTCTTCCACATCTGCATCGAGTAGTACTGTATCTCTTTTTGTAGATATTGCTATTGCTAGATTGGTTGCGATTGTGCTTTTCCCAGTACCACCTTTCCCGCCTGTTACTGCAAAGATCATGTCTTCTCACCTATATAACAGGGTTATCTATTAGTCTTCAGATAATATAATTTATTGCATACTTGTGATCCATTGTTGTACTCTAAGAAGGGCCGGCTGATTTAAGGGACCAATATATAGCATAAATAATAAAAACATTAAAAGGATCTAGTAAAAACAGCTATTAGGGGCGCGTTCCTTTTGGTAGATCTCAAGAGCATCAGTAGATACTTTAGAGGTCAAATCGTTATAACGCAAGAAAAGCAACTCTTTAAAGCCTTTGAAGAGACATGGGGGCGAGAGGCATCGCGAGATCTATAATGCGTAACGTCTTCGGAAAGAGGCGCTTTTTAACGTTCTTTATACTTTTACTTTTGGTATCG
>CBEVQP010000087.1:0-4802 GCA_965552035.1 uncultured Thermoplasmata archaeon
CTTAGCTCTCTCTTCACATCCTCTAAGCCACCAACATCCTCCCAACGAACCTCTGGCACCCTTATTAGGACTTCTCTTAAGGCGCTTGGCTGAACATATTTAAGTGCATTCATAAAGTCCTCCATTGTAACCTTCATTTCTTCTAATACTTCGGGACTAGGTCCCTTATCCAAGTCAATCTTTGGAAGATATCTGCGAAGAGCGTTCATCGCTGCTTCACGGCATAAAGCTGCAAGATCTGCTCCTACGAATCCATGGGTAATTTCTGCAAGCTTGTCTAGGTCTACATCGTCTGCTAATGGCATGTTTCTGGTGTGGATTTGCAAGATTTCCTTTCTTCCCTGTTTGTCTGGTACACGAACCTCAATTTCTCTATCAAACCTACCAGGCCTACGAAGTGCTAGATCTAAGGCATCAGGCCTATTTGTGGCTCCAATGACTATAACACGGCCCCTTTCTTCTAGACCATCCATGAGTGTGAGGAGCTGTGCTACTACTCTACGTTCTGTCTCACCTGTAACTTCGTCTCTTTTAGGTGCAATTGCATCTATTTCATCAATGAAGATTATCGAAGGTGCATTCTTTCTTGCTTGTTCAAAAATCCTCCTAAGATTCTCTTCTGATTCACCATAATACTTCGACATAATTTCCGGACCATTAATGCTAAAGAATGCAGCATCTGCCTCGTTGGCAACGGCTTTTGCAAGTAATGTCTTACCTGTACCGGGAGGTCCGTATAGGAGGACTCCCTTTGGAGGTTCTATACCCAGTCTTTCAAAAAGCTCGGGATACTTCAGTGGTAACTCAATCATTTCACGAACTTTCTCTATGACGTCACGCATTCCGCCGATGTCATCGTAAGTAACTCCTGTCGTCGCTCTTATCTCTGAGAAAGGTCTATCTTCAATAACTAAATCGGTTTCTGAACTAACTATAACAGGGCCTGCTGGATTAGTCCTTACTACACCAAACGGCAAAGACATCCACGCATGTTGTATTTGTAAGAACATTCCAGCAATGAGTGGTTTGTTTGTTAAGTACCTCTTAATTTGCTCTTTAAATTCCTCGTCAAAATAGATTCTCCCTGCATAAGCCTCCATTGTCACCGGAGCTAACACAACGCGACGTGCTGGTTTAACCTCGGCCTTCCTAACAACTACGCGGTCACCAACTCCAACACCAAGTGAACGTCGAATCATAGAGTTTATTCTAATTATTCCTTTTCCTTCCTCTGTTGGTCTCAGGCGTAACGCTTGTGCAACAGCCTTTCTTCCAGTTTTAGTGGGATTCTGGATAAGCAATATGTCTCCTGGTGTAGCTTCCAGTCTTTCTAATGTTTCTTGGTCTACTCTCGCAATTAATTTGTATGTGTCTTCCCTATACGGATCTGCCACTCTAAGATAGACGCCCTTAGATCCTATGTGATTGTTGGGGATGTCCATCTGAAAACACCTCCATAATTATCATAACGCCTTTTTGAATACGATTGATCTTGAGCATGATTTCTCAAGAATTTAATGCCTATGATATACTTAAACTTTAGATAGCAAATTTTAATCTTTAATACTAAGATTTTTATGATGTTTTCTCTCGTACATCTTTTCTATAGCTCTCTCTATACTCATTCTGCCTAGCGCAACCTCAACAGCAAGATCTCTAGAGATTGTTATCCTACCATTTGATAAGATTCTGCTTCTTCTTTGAATGTCTCTTATTAATCCCTTTGGCACGTCTATATCCTCTAAGTTATCGATGTTTATCTCCCTACCACTACGCATTGCAATTCTTATAGCTGCGAGAATGTCCGAGTTTCTTCTAAGCCTAAGACTTGTTGTATTTTCATCTACAATTTCAATTCTCGCCTTAACCCCCCTCAAACTCCTTAAAACACGATATACGTAAATTCCACTTAAATTTCCAACCCGAATAATACAACTCTTTGGAGAGTATTTCTTTAAAATTCTTCTAACTTCTCTTCCAACTTCTTCGGGTTTCTTTAGATGTTTTGCACTTATGACTATACCATTATTTAAGACCACTAATCCGGGGTCTTCGCCAGGGTCCACTCCTATTATAATATGCTCTATACTTCCCCCAGAACGCATAAAAACTAAAATATTCTCTAAAAACTCATCAACTGAGCTTTCATTAGTTATGGCAATCTTATTGGGATGGTCTATTTTGGAGGATTCTTCTTCTGTGGTGATAATAATCGTAGCGTCTGGTGGTATTGGATCTTCAGGTTGTAAATGGACATAACTAATCTTTCTCTCGGACAAGAATTTTGCTATCTTGTAATAAACCGAAAAATTACGAGTCATTATAGCAACCTTACCAGCAAATTCCGCATATTCTTCTGTTCCTACTCTCCAATCCGTGGTTCAACACCTCTTAATATTATTCTCAACCCCCCAAATGTGATTTAGGATTCACCCCACAATTGATACAACACTCCGAGGAGTTATTTATATTGTTCGGAGGAGAACATTCCAAACACCTCATGTGAAGGAGGGCACTATTTCTACATTCATTGAAAAGTATGCAATCTTAACTCTCATATAGTCTATTTTAGAGATTGCCAAGTAATATGTTGAAGTGTTTTCATCCCAAAATATCATATAAACATAATCTCCTGTGGATTCCACTACACTTCCGAAATAATTTATGGCATCATCCCAATTATTGAAGTTAGCATTAACTTCTTGATATCCCATCTGTTCCAATACTTTTTTGACCTCGTTTACTAAAGATTCTGCGTATTGTTTGTACTGTGCTTCTATTACTTCAATTTCGAATATCATAACGGAGTTTTCTGCAACTCTTGGTGGTGAATACGTTGGCTCCACGTCATTACATGTTATTTTTATTGTTGCCATCCCAGTTCCTGCAACAGATGTTGGTAGGCCAGAGCCTGGTGAAAGGTCTGTAAGAACTAAATAAGCACCTACAGTCATTGTCTCGCCAGTAGCCGTTCTAGTAGACTCGAAACGAATGGGTATTGTGAGAGTAGTATAGTGAGAGAGCCCATGGACTACGTAAAGCGTTCCTCCCGAATAATAGATCTTTACATTCCCAAGATACATATAATTTGCCTCATACATAATTCCTCCTGAGACCTTAGGAGAAGTATAAACTGGAACGAAGATGTAACGACCAGAATCTTGGGTTATATACCCATATACTCCAACATACCGCAATCCTGATGTGTAATCGAGAGACGTGTACACGATGTCTGCTCCTAAAATCATTTGCTTAACGTAACCAAGCTTTATAGGCCAATAAAACGTTGCACCTGGGGATTCGGAGTATGTTAATACGTCCATTACAGACTTTATTTCCATCATTTGATTTAATACTTCTCTATAATGCTCCATTTCAGCTTTTTTAGATTGAGCTGGTACGTATGTGACCCTAATCATAGCCAATGCAGAGACAACTATTGCAATAAGTACAAACGCGGTGACTACTATAGCAACACCCCTTTCATTCTTCAAAAGTCTTTTTATGAACATAAATTCACCCTTTAAGGTTAATTACAACTCTTACATCATGTTCCCTTTCGACAGTAAATTCCCTTACAGCAAATGGTGTCTTGTAAACCAACTTTATTTTTACATGCCACATCTCAGTTCCTGTCTTTGGAAGCTCCCTAATTATATAGTTCGTTACTGGGAGTTTCCTTGTAAGAAGTTCCGAGTAACTACTTCTCGGAAATACACCAAACGACTGTATCCAATACTGAGCGACTTCTTGGTCGTTCCTATACAGCCTTACTTCACCTTCGATAATGTCAACTCTTACTAAACTCTCGGAGGTAACGTGTAATACAGCCTCAACATAAACATAGTTGTCTGAGCGGGTTATAATAACTTTGTCAATCTTTACATCTAATCTCTGAGGAGTATAAGATAGATAAAAGAATGATGCAATGAAAATCGCTGTGATAACTACAAAAGTCCAAAAGATGATCTTTAGTCTTCTTTCTCTCGCTTCAAACATCATCCTTCAACCTCTAGCTCACATAATTTAAAGGCCAAGCTTCTGTAACATCCACAAATATATATAACAGTTGGACATAATACAAAAATCTTAGCTGAGAGGGGCTGAGGACAATAAGTATTCCTTTCATTTATAGAATTCTTGCTTCCTGAGGTGATATACTTGGAGGATAACCCAAGAAAAGCTATAATAGAGATTAGAGAGTTGCTAGATAAGCCCGTGTATACAATAGAAGGTGACTACGTAGGAAAAGTTATTGATCTTGTAATGTCTGGACTTAACATTTCAAAAATCATTGTAAGCTACGAGAATCCTAATCTTATCCCGCCGGAAATAAATGAAGATGGTAAACCCCTTGGAATACCATATAGTTGGATTTACGGAATTGGTGATGCAATAATTCTTGCTGTATTTCCAAAATTGAGTGCTAAGAGTAAATCTGGTGAGTAATTTTAAATTGCAATCCTCGAAAGAGCCGCAACATATATTGATCCAAATAGATCCGCTATTGTTGTTATTATCGGGATTGTTGTATTATCGGGATCAAAACCTATTTTTCCGGAGTAATATGAGAGTGCCACTGCTAGGGTCATAACAATAAGCGAGATCAAAAAGTAAGTTACAGAAAACATTACCAAAAATCTGAATGAGATTACGAGTACAATTCTATTATATGAGAATCTTGCGAGAAAATATGCTATCGGTACCATTACTGCAACATTAATAAAAGACGTCAAGGCCAGATAAGACATGTCATAAAGACTGTCCTTTGATACTGGCCTTTTTAACGCTCCTAGATGATA
>CBEVQP010000088.1:0-4752 GCA_965552035.1 uncultured Thermoplasmata archaeon
TCTATCGCTAGGACATTTTTGGACGAAAATGATATGTACGCTGTGGAAAATCCCACATTCGTCGAAACGTTCTTGGCATTAAGATTTTATTCGGAAAACTATTTTCCAATTCCTATAAACATTGACTCGGGATTCGATATCGAAACACTAGAAAACCTCCTGAAAAAGATTCATATAAAATTGATGTATACGGTGCCCACTGCTCAAAATCCCACGGGAGCTACGTATTCAGAAGATGTGAGAAAACATATAGCCACCTTATCAGAGGAACACAAGTTCATCGTTATTGAAGACGATCCCTACAGATTTCTAGTAGAAAAACCTCCCAAACCAATTTCTGACTATACTCGCTACGGCATCTACGTGGGCAGCTTCTCAAAAATCATAGCCCCTGGATTAAGAGTAGGTTTTATCCTCGTTCCGAAAGATATCGTAGAGGACTTTGCTAAAACAATGCAACTAGATTTTGCTACGCACCCCATATCTATGTACGTCATTTCTACAATGATAGAAAGAGGTATTCTCCAATCATTAGTCAAAAGGCTGAGGGTTCACTACTATAATAAGCTGAAAGTTGCTCTGAACGCTCTTGAAGACTATATGCCAGATGTTTGCCAATGGTCAAAACCGCAGGGGAGTTTCCATATATTTGTCAAAGCTAAGGGAATAAACGCCAAACAGCTTCTTGAAAAGGCGCTCAAGAGAGGGGTCTCCTTTATTCCTGGAGACGCGTTCTATATAAACAATCCCGACACATCATCCTTCAGGATAAGCATAAGCTATCCTCCCGAAGAAGAAATAGAGAAGGGAATTCGGATCCTCGCAAACCTAATTAAGGACCTTATTTGAGTGTTGATTTCCAAAGGTCTTGGAGAAGATTCATCAAAAATAGTTTTAATGTAATAATACAATAGTTTTAGCAGTATTTCTCAAAAATATCTTCAAATTTGAATTTATTTAAATTAAACTTAGTAGCCGTATCTAAACTGGGACGATTTCTTAGAAAAAAGATTTTTAATCATATAAACCTTATTTTAATAATAGATATCGCCCAACACGTTATTTTGTGTTGTTGGTTTTAATAAAAGCAATCGGGGGTGGAGGTTGTGGCGTGCTGGCTTTACATAGTTGATAGAGACAACTGGGAGGTTGTCAAAAAAGAGAACATAATAGGAATTCCTCCCAGGAACAAGAAAATGGCCTCAAGGATTAAACCTGGGGACCGTGTAGTCGTTTACATAAAACAGCAGGTAACAAAGGACGAAGCTTTACCACCGCAAATTGGTGGGGTATTTAAGGTAGTCTCAGAGGTTTATCGCGACACAAAGCGAATATTCAAGAGAATGACGCTCCCCTACAGACTAAAACTAGAGCCAGTATTAGTTCCCAAGGAACCTAAAGACTTCAAGCCCATAGTAAGGAAGTTAGAGTTTGTTAAAAAGAAGAAGCGTTGGAGCGGATATTTGGCAGGAAGAATTGTCAGAAAAATACCGGAAACTGATTGTGAAATCATTGAAGAATATCTTAAGAGCTGATTTTTTCTGGTTACTTTTTTATTTTTTGCAAACTCCCGTTTTTGATAGTACTCTTTATTGCAAGTCTACCTTTTTATAGAGGTTCCATATTGTCTTGTCCTGGAGAGGTCTAAAATTAATATTCTTCACTTGGTCAAGAAAACCTACATTTTTAATATACGCGGCAATAAATTAGTAGAAAAGTACCACGAGGGGTGCAGAAACGGATGATAATAGCATTCGACTTCGACGGTACGCTCATCGACAGCTATCATTGCCTAGAAGAATCTTTTTATGAAACGCTGAAAAAATACAGACTAATTCCGTTCAAAAGGCTTTTCGCCAAAATATTAACCACAATAGAAACGTACTTGGAAGGTCCAAAGCTCGGAAGGCATAGAAAACCCCGTGAAATTTATTTTACAAACAGCAAGTTCTGGCTCGAATGGTTGAAAATACGAGGTAGGCTAAGCAAGCCCGTTGACGGTGCGCTTGACGTCATAAAAGAGCTAAAAAGAAGGGGCCATCATATAATATCATTCTCCGCCGAGGATTTTGTTCCTGGAATGAAAATCTACAGAATTAAGAATAGTCCCTTCTATCAGTTCTTTGACGAAATAATAATTTTTGGACGAGACCTCTCCGTTCAGGAAGCGCTAGAGAAACTTATTGAAAAATACAAACAGCCTGTGATATGGGTAGATGACAAGCCTTGGAGATTTCTTAAGACAGCCAGTGTGCAAAATGCGTACTTTGTGTGGTTTAAGTTCCCACCTACGTCAAGATTTGTAAATAAAAGAATATATGATAGATTGAAGAAATTGGATAATTTTTATGAAATTGATAATCTAAAATCACTTATAGAGCTTGTAGAAAATATTAAGGTGTAATAAATGGATTTTCTTGAACTAATGAAAGCCAATACAGGCTCGAAAAAAATTAGAGAGAAGGATAAAATACTAATCGCGAGTCTGTGCTTAAAAGAGAGCAAAGATATTTTCTCACATTTTGGCGACTATGCAATCCTTCTTGCTTGCCCAGAGAAAGATCACGTTAATATGATAGGATTCAAGCTTCTGGGAGTCATCCTAAGGTGTAAACCAAAAGTTGTAGCTGTTCTTACCGTGGACGGAAGCATGCATTGTGTAGGGTTGCACTATGTAGTAGAAGAGCTTCATAAGGCATTTGAAGGAAAATTCAAAAGAGAACACTTCGTATACAATGAAGGAAAAATAATCAAAGTCTCGGAGCGTTCTGTGAAAATATCCAGATATCTCCACAAAGTCGAAAAACTATCTTCTACCAAGTTTCCTGGCAAAGTAAGAGGCTCCAATTAGCAAAGAGAATCCTACAATGAACATTGTTGCTAACCAGAAGTAGTAGACTATCACAGGCGGCATTAACCCGTTGACTCCTAAAGAAGAGAGTACAAATGCCATTCCAATTACAATCTTAATAAAATCTACGTAGTCCGGTTTTTTAAGCGAGACTTTCCTTTCTATTCTGAATGCAGCTCTTGCAAACAAAAAGGTGCCTATGCCAAAAGTAATTCCAGATAGAAGTAGTAGTGGAAGGGTATACTGCTGTACGCCAAATGCATGAACCAAGCTCCCAAGAATAAAGCCAACAAGGAAAAACCCCACGTTAATCATTGCCCGATTCATCCGCGCTCCGCCTCTCGGATGGTCTTATCTTCAACCTATAGTATTTTGCAGGACCTTTAATATATGATTCCACTATTCCATGGTGCTCTAAGATTGCCAGTTTTTCCGCCACAATTCTCCTAGAGCCCTTTCCTCGCATTTTCTTAACGTCCTCAGTTATTTGAGAAATGTTCTTAGGGCCCGCCAACAAGGAAATCATTACCGCCAAAGATATATCATCCCTTGCCTCATACGGAAGTTTCGAGATCATGTTGAGGTTATTAAGAAGGTTATAAGTCAGAGAGACCTCTATCCTTGCCAATTCGAGGGCTCTCCTCATCAAAGGATCAGAGTTTATATTCAGCGCCTTTTCTAAGACGCTCATTCTCGCCTCGATATCCGCAAGCATGGCTTCTATCCTTTCCAACCTGTTGAGCAGCCTCTCATAGACATCATCTTTATCCATTTAAAGACCCTCGAGATCTTGGCCAAAAGTCCGTGTATTTTCGAACTATACTAAAGCCTTTCCTAAAGAAAAATTTAAGCGATGTGTAATACCTCGCCTTATTTACTATATCAGACTTTAGCTCCTTGGGAACTCCTCTTAGGCCTCTCTTGAGGCCCCGGAGGAAGCGTATTCGCTGAACCTCGTACATTAGTAGCGTATAGATTGCCAAAAAGATCAAATAAAGTATAATGGCAAGCCCATAGACAATCGCTGCAGCCACTGTTTTGCCTGACATCGTTAGCACCGCTCACTTTATTCCTCGTTCTCTGCCTCTTCCTCCTCTTCTCTTATTTTCTTATGAGCTCTCGATTTTGGTCCGCTAATTGCGTCCTTTAGTGCATTAACAATGCCCGTGAGGTTTTTAGTAATTTCCTTCGTCATCTCCATTGCTATCTTGGGATCGACACCGGACTCCACAAGGCCTTGGTAGACTCCACCGATGGTTCCTCCTAGAGCTCTTCCTAGCTCAGGGTTTATTACGGAGGACATGAGGGACTTTATCATTTTGGGAACTTCTTCTGAAATCGTTCTAAACACGAGCTTTAGTTCCATCATGTCCTTAATGTCGTCTTCAAGCTCTTCATCAATGTCTATTTTTTCGAACTTCTTGCCTATTTTCTCGCCAATCTCTGACCACTTTGTCGCCTCTACCTTAGACGTTCTTAAGGCCTCTTCAATTTCTCTCTTGATTTCTTCGGATATTTTCCTCACCTCTCTCTCAATTTCCTTAGCAATGTCCTTTGCTTCTTCAGACTCTACTTTGGCCTCTAAGTCTCTAAGCTTTTCTTCCAACACTTTCTTCACTTTCTCTTCAATAATCTCTTCTACTTTCTTCTCCTCTTCACTCATTTTTCTCACCTCACTTTATCCTACCTACGTCATATAATAATAACATTTTGAGCATTCATGCACAGTAAGTGCGCAAAAAGAATTCCTAAATTTTGGTTCAAATCGTTCTCCCTAAAATTTTTACGTGTTATCCACTTAAAGTATTTTAATGCAGTTTTATCTACAAAACGAACAAAAAAGATTCACACGGTGACTTACAATGTCTTCTCAAATAAACGCCGTAGAGCTCAAGGGCGTC
>CBEVQP010000089.1:0-4655 GCA_965552035.1 uncultured Thermoplasmata archaeon
GACATAAACGCTCCCCCTCTTGGTAAGGCTCTGAGTATAATAGCTCTTCCCGTCCGTATAAACACCAAAGAACTCGGTAGGTTTAAACTCCAGGACTTGCATTTTAATCACCTCCTAGATCTCTTTTTGAATCTTCTTTCTTTGCTTCTCCTTTCTCTCTTAGGCCTTGGCGGAGGGTTTCTGTACTTTTCTTTAATTTCTGCAACTCTTCTCTCAAAGTCTTCCTTCAGCTTTTCGCCAATAAACTGTTTTGTATACGCATCTGCCCTAGCTGCTATAGCTATTTTAGTGGCGAGAGCCCTAGCAATTTTTCCGCGTTGCCATCTTGGAGAGCTATGAATGTATGGATGAACGAATATTATGCCGTGTTTGGGCGGCCTTGAACCCTTTCTGAGATGCCTAAATAATGCTTTCTCTGCTCCCAAGACCTGGATTGTGCTAGCGGGGAGTCTTGCTAGTTTTTCAAGACCTCCTGCTTGAGCAATTAGTCTGGCTGCTAACGGTGCACCAACTAAGTGTGTAAGGTTTGGTGCAACGTCCTTCATAAGGGACTCTAAGTAATCCTGAAGATTTTTACGAAGTTCTATAGTGTCTAAAAGATGTTTGGCAAACGTCTTTATCATTTCGATATCTTCTTCACTTATCGGTGCTCCACTACTCACGATATCGCGGAATTTTTCTAGATTATTCTTTATCGTCTCGTAGTCTCCGTATTCATAGACAATCTTCGCAAACTCCTCATGATCTTCTATATCGCTAGAAAGCTCAGGAAAATGAACGCTATACCACTCTCTAAGTCTCTCAGCGAGGAGATTTATTATTTTAATTATATCGTCTAGGGCAGAAATTGTCTGTGAGATATATCTATCCCTTGCTGCTTGTTCTGACGTAAGCCTCCTTGAGTACTCCATGATACACTTTTGAAGGAAATCTTTTGAAAAGCCGTACTCAGCAAATTTGTCGTTAAGGGAAATGTCTGGATATCCTTCTGATAACTTTACGTTTTCTAGTTTTAGAAGACGTTTTTCGTAGACAATAATCTCCTGATCAGAATATTGCTCTCTAAGCTTTTTTTCTTCATCTAAAATGTCGCCACTTCTTAACATAATTAGTCTTTCAACGATTTCATCAAGATCTCTGGGGAATAGAATCTTATCTATTATTCCTTTCTCATCTAAGATAAATGTCCCATACCAGGTGGTTATTAGTCTATAGGACATATTCATCATCACCTTTTCAGATATTCTTTAATGCCAGAACTCTATTTTCTTTTGGAAATGATGACACTCTTCGAGCTATAATCTTTATGTCAAAATATGAATATGCTATTTATAGTACTTAAAGATTCTTGAGCGTTGCTAGGGAGTTGCTTAAAAATCTAATCTGCGTTTATTACTACCGTACCAAAAACAATATATCTAGTAATACAATGGGGAAAAGTGAAGTAATGGACTAGGAGGCCCTAGTTATGCTAAAAGTTAAAACAAAAGTCAGGAAAAAGGTGATACTTATATCAATACTAATTTTTGCACTCATTATTTTCATAAATCCTTTTTTAGTTTCTATTAAGGCCTCTGAAGAATTTAGAGTTGCAGAAATACCTATACCAGCAGTGGCAGAGACAGATCAAGGAAGATATGGTGTAATTGCTTATTTAACCGTTAAAGTAACTCCAGGTGCTGGACACGTGTATATTGAAACGTGGCCATTAACAATGGTGGATATGCAAGCTTCTGCAAGGATAGCAGCAAAAATTGGGTTTGAAATTGCAAGTAAATTCAAAAAACTAGGTACATTTGATGATTGGGATTTTATGTATACAATATACTCTGACTCTCCCATTATAGGAGGACCCTCAGCAGGAGGGGCTATGACCATCGCTACTATTGCTGCTCTTTTAGGGATGCATATCAACGAGAGCGTAGTGATGACGGGAATGATAAATCCAGACGGAACTATTGGTGCTGTAGGGGGAATAAAGGAAAAGGTAGATGCTGCTGCAAAAATAAATGCGTCAACGTTTTTGGTTCCTTATGGCCAAATTATAACGCAGGAGTATGTGGTTAAGGAGTATAATATTGGACCGTTTACCTATAAAGAGACGAAAGTAGTTAACGTGAATATAAGCGAATACGCTATGGAAAGATATAATATGAATGTTGCCCAAGTACTTACTATTTATGATGCAGTATCTTATTTTTTGGATCTAAACGTTTCAAAAACAAATTTGAAGGAATACCTAACGTATTTGGACACGTATATTAAAATTGACTCCATGAAAAAAGACGCATATGCTTCTATAATCTCTGCTGAAGAAACATTAAACAAGACTTTATCTAAGATGAGTTCTCTTGCTAAGTTTATGTATTCTGATGAAATAAATAAAGCTAAGGAGTTAATTCAGCAAGCAAAGGATGCATATAATGCCGAGATGTACTACTCAGCTATAAGCCTCACATTTCAAGCAAACACAACGATATCTTTCCTCAGCAACATTGTTTCAGCAGGCTCGGATATAGATGGATACATAAGCGATCTTGCAAAGAGGCTAGAGGAGGAAATTAATGCTACAAAGACAGCATTAACTGTAAATAATCTTACCGACGGCATAATTGCCGCACAAATGCGAATTTTAGATGCCGAAGAATCGCTTAAACTAGCCCAAACGTATTATAAAGAGGGCGATTTAATCACTACTTTAAGACAACTTTCCTATGCCCAAGAACGGATTAAGTCAGCATATTTCTGGCTGAATTATACTGGGGCAAGATTTGACCTTGACAGCATTAAAAATGAGTTTAGCGATGAGCTCTCTTTTGCATTGTTATTATATCTTTATATATCATCCATGTATGGTACTGAGTCCTCAAGAGACATCTATAAGTATATTGAACTAGCAGAAAATGCCTATTCTGAGAACCTATTAGGAGCGGCGTTTATGTATGCTGTGCAGGCTAGAGCTATGGCAGAGGCGTTTTTAGACATTCTAGGAATGTCAGAAAAGTATCTTAGAGACAAGATTGCTTATCTTAAAGGAGTTGCTATAAATCAAATTGACGAATTAATTCGTCAGGGACTTTTCCCAACACTCTCTGTGAGTTATCTCGAGTATTCTCATTATTTCCTACAAACAAAGGATTATTCTCTTACAATGGGATTCATTAAGTTGTCCCTTTCATGGGTAGAGATGTATAGAACATTTGGAGAGCCCTGTAATGCGACAATAAATGTTACAATACCCACATTACCTCAAACCACTCAAAACGAGTCTGGAAATAATTCGAATCTTTTAGAGGAGGAATATAATGTAGACTCTAGAGTAATATTTGTTGTTATTTTGATGTTTGTAATTTTCATAGCCACGTTTTATGCGATAACTAGAAGGTGAACATAATGGTTAAAGATACAAACCTCAGGATTGTTGTTGGAGGAATATATCTGAAAAATCCGACCATGAATGCTTCTGGTGTGGTTGATACAACTCCGGGACTCTGGAAACGTCTTTATCTATCTGGATCTGCTGCCATAGTGACAAAGTCCACAGGAATGTATGAAAGAGAACCGTATCATGGGCCTAATGTGGTGGAAATAGAGTGCGGACTCCTTAACGCTATGGGTCTTCCCAATCCCGGTATAGAGGTGTTATACAAAGAGATCTCATTATTTAAGAAAGATTGCCCAGAGGCGGTGATTATAGCAAGCATTTTTGGTTCAACACCAGATGAATTTCAGAAACTTGCCTCTAAGGTTGAAGAGGCAGGAGCAGATGCTGTCGAACTAAATTTAAGTTGCCCCCATGCCAAGGGCTATGGAACGGAAATAGGTACAGATCCCAAAACTGTAAAAGATGTCGTGGGAGTCGTGAAAGCCTCTGTAAAAATACCTGTTTTTCCAAAGCTAACACCTAACGTCACTTCAATAGTAGACATTGCTAATGCCGCACTTTCAGCAGGCGCTGATGCTATAGTGGCTATTAACACTGTTAAAGCTTTGAGGATCAATGTAGACTTACTAAGGCCTATTTTAGGAAATATATATGGGGGTTACAGCGGCGAAGGAATTCTTCCTATAGGAATAAGAGCAGTCTGGGACATTTATCGTGAATTTGAATGTGATATTATTGGTGTTGGAGGAATATCCACATATAAGCATGCTTTAGAGTATATCCTTGCAGGGGCGAGGGCAATTCAAATAGGAAGTGCAATACAAAAGAGGGGATTTGAGATTTTTGATGAAATTAATGCTGAAATTTCAAGATGGTTGAGAGAAAAAGGCTTCAAGAGCATATCCGAAGTGGTTGGTCTGGCCCAAAAGGTTTAGATAAGGACGGTTAATAAATTATTTAGACATAGAACGCCCTAACAATTTATAGGTGAATGTTAATGGTAGTTGGCTACGTACTAATAAGCGTGGAACCCACCAAAGAAGTCGAAGTTTTGAAGAAACTTCTTGAAATCCCAGAAGTTGTTGAGGCACACTCTTTGTTCGGAGAGTATGATATAATTGCCAAAGTAGTATCTTCTAGTCTAGAAGAACTCAGTAACTTAATTTTAAACAAAATAAGGAAAATTGATGGGATAATTTCTACAAAAACCCTAATGGGAGCATTGCCTTAAGCCTGCTTTTGTGTTCGTTTTTCTTTTTGGCCTTTATTT
>CBEVQP010000090.1:0-4642 GCA_965552035.1 uncultured Thermoplasmata archaeon
CGGCGATAAAAGGTCTGTGGGACGTTTTAAGACATCTCATTGATGGAGATCTAATGAGTTATTCTAGCGTTGTTCTTACGACGTCTAACGCACAAGTATTAGGTAACATCTTATCGAAAAAACGCAAAGTAATAAACATACGCGTCCTGCCGATGAGTTTTCCCGAATTCATCGAAGTACACGGAATAACAGAATACAAAAGTCGCTACGATGACGTGATGATGCTCTTTGGGAAGTACTTAACTACGGGTGGATTTTTAGGAGCTATAAACGGAGTGCCTCTAGAAAATATCATAAGAGAGTACGTTGTGGAGATCATAAGAGCAGGTAAGAATCCTTCTATTATGAGGAACGTTGTTGCGTCCTTGATAAATAGCATGCCACCTCCAATAAGCTTCCGAGGACTTGCCAAAAACATGCCAAAGTACTCCTACAAGCTCGTGCAAGACTATCTCGAAACGTTAAGAGGGCTGTACGTTATAGATTACGCATATTTAAAAGAAGGTGGGGACGTATACTACAAACGAGAGCGCAAGGTCTTTTTCAGAGATCCCTTGCTAATGCGTATTTTCTCTTTTTTATCAGGGGTTAAACCATTAGAATCTGTGATATACGAAAATATTGTACAGGAGCACGTCTACAGAGCGTTAGGAGAAGTATACTATTACAAGGATTCCTACGAAATAGATGTCATGGCGGGAGAGTTTAAACTAGGAATAAAAGCAGGAAAACCAAAGACAAGATATCCTAAGGGGGTTACTGTCCTCGATAAAGAAGATCTTCCGATATTCCTCTTAGAGCTTTTCAGATAAGTGTGTTCATTTTCTTAGAAGCCTTGCTACACTTGCTGCGATCAAAATCTTAATGACATCACCTGGGACAAACGGTATGACTCCTAAGAGCATCGCGTCCCATATAGTAGCTTTTGAGATCACGTTTAGATACGCATAGAGCCATGTCGCACCACAGAAATATATTATCGCATTTGCCAGCACGAGCACTGAAATAATTCCCACGAACGATATATTCGGCCTTCTAGAAATCGTCTCTGCCAAAAATGTAGAAGCCGCTATGAACCCTAGAATGTACCCAAAAGTGGGAGAGACTATATAGGACGTTCCTCCACCGTATGCAAACCAAGGCACTCCTAAGATGCCCAAAAGCGCGTATATTACTTGAGAGAGTGCTCCATAATATCCTATAATAATTCCCGAAAGCATAACGACAAGAGTTTGTAGGGTAATAGGTACTGGAGTGAATGGCAAATAGATCTTTACGTGCGCTGCTATGCCTGTAAGACCTGCAAACATTACGGATAAAAGTAATTTCTCTAAGGATGTTAAGTTCTCTATGCGCCCTCTTAAATTCACAATATATTCGGTTCTTTTAATGTTCTCAGGCATCATATGACGACACCTCTGAGGTTTATCAATAAAACTTGAATTTCTATCTCTTTTTATCTGTTATTTTTTCGAATTTTTGTCAAAAGTTGTTATCCTTAAGTGATAAATAAAGTTAAAAACACATTTCAGAAAAATAGATACTATGCGCATTTCAGAAGCTCTGGGGGCGGTGAAGATGTTAAAGAGAGAACGTTTCAAAATGCCACTTAAAAAGTCAATTATAATGTTCATACTCGTCTTAGTGACCATCACATCCCTTGTAGTGCCCAGTGTGCTGGCTTCGGAGAGCGAGAATATTAAGCATATCACAAAAGAGCCTTCTTGGACACTCCTTCCGAAATTGTACTCTGAGGTACTTCCAGAGACGTCGTTTTGGGGTCTAGCATTTGTCTTTCCCGAGAGATCGATTGGAATGAGAGTCATAGATCCAAATGGAAACATCCTTTGGGATCTAAAATATCCATTGGACTATATCATTCTATATCCTACAAACAAGAGTGGTGTCTTCTATAATGTTTACGAAACAGCGTTCTTTGAAACGTATGCCTCGATAGATTATTTGAAAACCACGCCTAAAAGCCCGTTTGATCCAGAGTATGAGTGGATAATCCCTCCAGAGAAAGGGAACTTTGGTATGTTATACGTCATCGTAAACAACACAATAGCGATGAAAGTTCCCATGCGCTATTATCTCGGAAACAACACTCCATATTACTACTCTGGACTTGCAGGCATATTTGGAGGTGGCAGATATCTTTTGCTGGCAAATCTCAGCAAAGTATCGTTCAACGATCTTATGAATAATCGTACTACGATCCAATACGACATATATGACATCGTAAGTGGAAAGAAAATCCATAGCTTTAACGCCACTATATATCCCAGACAGTATTATCTCTTTCCGCCTATATACGTAGGCTATGATGCAGACATTGTCGCATATTTCGACAGACCAAACAGAATTAAGGCAATAGACCCATATGGGCACATAGCTTGGGAGACAGAGATTCCCGAGATTTCAGGTGGTTTTGTAGGGATTTCATCGAATAACAAAGTCGTAGTTTACACGTACTACTCATTCGCAATTATAGACGAAAACGGGAATCCTTTCTGGGTTTCAACACCTGATAGTTTTCACACGCTGTACTTTTCCTCAGATCTCCTGAAACTTGTCCTTTATAATATACACGAAGCCACGGGCTTTGACCTTGTAAATAATTCCATATTTACATTTAAAAGTGGCATTCAAGGCCTTGTAATAGACGCAATAGTAGATAAAAATGAGATGTATGTGATCGTTCGGGAGAACATTCCTTTTGAGCCCAACATATTCAATTACACCGTTATAGGAAGCTCCTCTGGAAAGATCTTTGATATGATATCCACACTCAACAAAAGCGCGTATGGAGAAAGATATTACATAGATCCATCCATTTATTCGTTCGATCCCAAAAACAATGTTGTTAGTATAATATTCTCAACGGACAAAAGAGAAGTAGTAGTTCTTAGGATGAACACCACTGGCATTGTTGTTGAGGAGAGAAAAATAGCCCTGAGTCCTCACTTTTATTTGGGAACGTCCCTTATGGCACGCTATAACTCAAAGTATTTCTCTTACGTTGCGTGGACCCATTCTTCCAACTCAGATCCCAGGTATCTCATAGGGTCTTGTGATGGAAGGGTACTAGTGTACATCGACGAGACTGTTCCAAAACAGGAAGTAACCTACAAAAGTCCGATGCTCTTAGGTCTGTACGACGACTACTATCTAATAGTTTCTAGAAGGAATCCTTGGAGCAGGATTTATGTGGACCTAGTTCTTATGAAAGACTTTAATCCTCCAGAGATTGTGTTCAGGGTAAACGTGACAGAGTATCTATCAAATCCTCCAGAAGTGCATGGAGACGCCATGGCAATAATTGTTCCAAAGTATGAAAAAATTGTTCTATGGAATATTCGTGGTGAAATACTCGTAATGAATTTTGCAGGCGAGGTCTTGGATAAAATAAATGTAGAGAATTTAGGAAAACTTGTGAGTAACGCATATCTTGATGAGGGCCTCGAAAATGCGTATCTGTTGCTTGTCGGTGATCCGACATCTATTCTAAAAATATCGTTTAAAGACCTTAATTACACCCTAATAAACACGAGCCTAAGAATTTTACGAGCTCGCCAAGGATTCTACCACGTTAGCCATGGATATGTCGTCATATCTAATAACACGATATACTATCTCGATAGCAAAGGAAATCTTGAGGAGGAATTATCTGTACACGGAGACATAATCCATGTAAGCTACTACAGAAGCCCAGAGAAGCTTTACGTAGCAACACTTAGCAAGGAGTCAGGCGTTACACAAGCAGAGATTCTTGACATAGAGTTTAAGGAGACTGCCATGGAGGTCACTAGATACAACATCACAGGGGTTTACCTAACAGCGTTTGCTGCAAATCCAAAAGAAGATACGTTTATACTAGGCACATGGGATGGTAGACTCATTTTCTGGGACGGGTCTACCAAAATATTTGAGTTCTATAATCTGAGCAAGAGCTCTCCAATAAGCACGCCTGTTGCCGATATAGAAATCGCTGATGGAGGAAAATGTATCATTGTAATGGATATCTTCGGACGGCTCTATGGCTTTGATTATTCCTACGTAGCTCATGGATTATCTACATTGCAGTCCGTAATCCTCCTTATAGCAGTGGTGGGCACCCCGCTCGCATTAGGATACTACCTCAAGAAAAAGCTGAGCTAGTACTACTAACTTTATTTTTTAATTTTTTAACATTGCGCAGAAGTAGTATTCGCTAAAAAGAGACGTGCATTACGAGTACTATCAAAAATACTGGCAAATTTTAAGAGAAATAAGACTAATGAGTGTCCTCTTCTTCTTCCTCTTCCTCCTCAACCCAAGGGTGGGATTGCATAAAGAGCACATAGTAATACGGCATGAAACACATTTGTTCGCAACCTCCAACTAACACTTAGTGTAAAACGCATTTTTATATGTATATGTTTAGGGTTAAAAATCAAGAAACAGAAAAGCAACATGTCGGAATAAAAGGCCATCTTAACTAAAAAATAAGGAAAATGCTGCTAAAGCTTCCCTCTTCTAACCTTTATCGTATACACTATGCCTATTACAGCTAGGCCTCCAAAGACTATTCCGAGGATCCAACTGCCAATACTTTGTCCAGGAAGTTTACTCCTACCTCTAAAGGTTTTGATAGCGCCGT
>CBEVQP010000091.1:0-4630 GCA_965552035.1 uncultured Thermoplasmata archaeon
CCTCAGGAGGAAGGGCTTCAGGAAGATCTTGTTTATTTGCAGCAACAACAACGGGGACTCCATATAGTTCTAACTTAGAGAGCATTTCTTTTGCCCTGTCAAGACTTTCGGGACGTGTACTATCTACTATAAGTATAACCCCAAACGCTTCCTTTGCAAGATGTGGAAGTAATATGTCGAATCTTTCTTGACCTGGCGTCCCAAATACATGTGCCGAAAAGCCTTTTACGGTAATTATGCCAAAATCTAAAGCAATTGTAGTTCCCATTACGTCAACTGATATGCTTTTGCTAGATAGCGTAGAGACAAAAGTGCTTTTTCCAGCATTGTATGGTCCAGTAACAATAATCTTGGGAATATAAATCGTAAATCCTGGACCAGGAATTTCTACTCTAAAGAGATATTTGTTTCTCTTAATTGGTGAGATATCTTTCCAACTACAGTGTTGTATCACTATATAATCGTAAACTTTTAGTTTATACACATAACGTGATGCTCTAATTACTAGATCGGGCTTAATTTCTCCGTTAATTGTTTTCCAAAATTCCTCTGAATAGGGCCAATTACCCAAACCTACAACAGCAGAATGTATTTTGTTTTGATTCAAGAGCTCCCTAAGATACTTGAGTATTGCTATTCCTCCTTCTTCCCCAGCAAAGTCTACAACGGAGGAGAGGTTTGATGCGATGAATACTATCTCCTTATTGTCCTTTCTAGATTCCTGAAGAGCTTGTTCAAATGATTCTATCCAACTTCTGGGGTCTGTAGAGTTCTTTACATAAAATTTCGTCTCTTTAGGTACCCTTGCAATAAGCGATGAATATCCATCGATTACAACTATGTTATCTTTAATGTACTCTTTTACGAATATTTCTGGTATCTCTATGTGCTTCGCAGTAATATTGAGAAATATACTAATTATTTTGTCAGGAGTGCCTTCCACATACGGAAAAATTACCTTGGCCTTTTTTTCTATGACCACATTATACGCTATCTGAATGGGTAGATACTCTCCCTCGACTTCTGGATCAAATAATACTAGTGTTAGTGAGCCTCTCTTAAGGCCCCCCACTCCGTTGTCAATGGGGCTAATCTTTGTTTCTATAAAGTCACTTGAGACGTCGTCAAACATCGGTATACCTCCACAATTTCGGCTTAAATATTATCATCCAGAATGGAATAAGGCATCACTCGGAAAAGCATTTGACGTTATTATGAAATTTTATTCCTGACTTAAGTCATAATTTACATTACAATATTGTGAATATAAATATTAAAGCAGCATACCTTTTTTCCATTCCAATAATCAAACTCAGAAATTTTGCTCTTTTTAATTGTTTTACACATAATCTCTCAAATATAAGCTAACAATGCCACAAATCGAGTATATTCTAAAAGACCAAAAATTCTTGCTTAACATAAGAAAAGTTAAGTGGTGCCGGCGGCCGGCTTCGAACCGGCGACCTTCGGGTCTTCAGCCCGACGCTCTCCCAGCTGAGCTACGCCGGCACAGGGCCCATTCCATTAATGGTGGGCCCGGCCGGATTTGAACCGGCGACCGACGGGTTATGAGCCCGCCGCTCTACCTGGCTAAGCTACGGGCCCGTGATTCTATCTGGCGCCGCCGGCCGGACTCGAACCGGCGACCACCCGGTTAACAGCCGGGTGCTCTACCTACTGAGCTACGGCGGCAGTTCGTTTACAATTCATTATATGATAGTTAATAAAGTTTTCCTTAAAGCATTACTTCTCTTCCCAGCTATAAACATTTTAGCTGGGATTCATTGTCATAGCAAATTTGGTTCTCTCCTCCCTAAAGCCCTTTTATTAACACCATCATTAGAGGAGAGGAAATTACTTATTATAAAGCATTGCTCGTTCTTATTTAAACTTAGCTATCACATTGGCGCATTGATCCCTTGACTATAACCCGCGTCATTAATTTATAATTAATGTCAATGGAAAGGTAGATAATATTATATGCATTTATCACAACAAGGGCATCACATCATTAACTGTTAATTCTAGAATTCTTTCTAAACAGTGTGCAATCGGTTATGAGAGTAATTTATTGCTTGAACTCTGTTAGACGGGAACAAACAGGGACGTATTTAAACCAGAATAGATATAAACTCTCAAGCATTAGACTTTTAAAGTCTTAGTATTTGAGATTATTGGAGACAACATAAGTGGGCCCGTAGCTCAGCTAGGTAGAGCGCCTGGCTTTTAACCAGGTGGTCCGGGGTTCAAATCCCCGCGGGCCCGCCACTCAATAAAGGCATAACTCAATATCATTCGGGTGAACAATAAAATGAAGAGTAAAATATCTCATGAGGAGCTTAAAGAGCGCATCCTTAGTCATGAATACGTGCCTATACACATAAAACTATCAAAAGAGGAGGCTCAAAAAGTCTTAGAGAAATATAACATAGTCCCTGATCAATTACCAAAAATACTTTCAACAGATCCAATAGTTAAGCTTATTGGGGCTGAGCCTGGAGATGTTTTAATGATAATTCGTAGAAGTCCAATTAGCGGGGTTTCTATAGCTTATAGATACGTTGTTGAAGACATTGAAAAAGAGACCACAAAAAATACAAAAAGAAAGAGGAGGATCCGTTCTAAGGAAGAGGAAGAGAGAATTCCTGAAGAGATCATCGAAGAGTTCCTTCCGGAAGAATTGAGTGAAGAGTAATTTTTGAGGTGAATATAATGAGAGAATTTGTGGAGGCTTATCTCTCTCAAAAGAATCTTGTGGAACACCAAATAGACTCATACAATGACTTTATAGAAAGACTTCCTTCTATAATTAAGAATATAAAGTATAGTAGCCTCACACCAGAGCGTGGTGTCTTTAGGGTTCCATTAGAAAAAACTGGAGAGACCGTCTATATATTCATCGAGGACGTTTGGATTGACAATCCTTTCAACCCTCACGTTCCAAAGATCCTTAAGGATAAAACAGGAAAAAGTGTTGAATCGGGGCTCCAGGAGCTCGGGGATAAACTTAGGTTTGATAAAGTCCATGATTCTTCTAGCTTCGAGGGTCCTGGCATAAGGTCCCGTCTCTCTGTTCCGCCACTGCCCATGATGTGTAGGATAAGAAACCTCACGTATTCTTCCCCCATAAAGGCCATTGTTAGAATATATAAAGTTCCTGCAGATACTTCTTTTGAAGAATTGAAGAGAATGATTAAAGAAGGTACTGCCGATCAATATCAGATGCGCTTTGGCGACACAATCCCCGTTGAGACCACAGACAAGAGGATTATCGAGGGCAATATTATCACCATTGGTGAAATTCCTATAATGCTTAAGTCTAAGTTATGTTGGCTAAACAAAGATAATGTTACAAAATTCCTTGAAATTAATGAAAGCTTCCTTCTATCTTCTTCGGGAGGAAAGATAAGAAAGCCTATTCCCGACGAGTTATACCACAGAATTCTTGCTGAATACTTTATGGAGGATCCCATGGATCCTGGTGGTTACTTCATTATAAACGGTTCAGAGCGTGTAATAGTTCCCACAGAGGAGTTAGCTCCGAATAGAATATTTGTCGAAAAGGTTAAACGTTCGGATAAATACATCGAAGTTGCAAAGGTATATTCTCATCACAGAGAAGGCTACAAGGCTTTGATATCTGTTGAAAAGGCCCCAGATGGAATTTTATACGTAGTGATGCCAAAGTCAAAGAACATGGCAAAAATCCCGCTAGTTGTTCTCCTTAAAGCATTAGGACTTACTGACAAAGAAATTCACGACCTAATAGCTTACTCCCCAGAGGCTTCGCTTATTGCAAGTTTAAACATCGAATATGTAAATGAAAAGCTTGGAATACGCAACATAAATGATGCTATAAGATATATTGCTGAAAGACTTCCCGGAACACAGAGTATTGAGGTAAAAATTGAGAGCGTAAATAATTACTTAGATAGAGAGTTCCTTGGCCATATAACGGACATCATAAGTTATGTCCACAAGAGGACTTCTATAAGTTCCGAAAACCTAAGACGTATTCTTAGGCACGAAAAAGGACGATATCTTGCTCAAATGGCAAGGCGTGTGCTCAGGCTGGCAACGGGTAACATCCCTGAAGATGATAAAGATCACTACAGCAACAAGAGACTAAGACTTGCTGGAGATCTCTTAGCGGAAATTGTAAAGGTTGGTGTTATAAACTTCTTCAGACAGCTTTGCCTTCAGATACAAAGAAAGTTCCAAGAAGCTAAGAGTTTAGAAGAAAAAATGTTAAAGAAAACAAACTTCGTAAACTTTACTAAGCCTGATGCCTTTAACTCTAAGATTCATAAAGCAATGGCTACTGGAGAATGGCCAGGCAAGCGCACTGGAATATCTCAGATCATTGAGAGAACCTCGTATCTCTCTACACTAGGTATTCTTCGTAGAGTGAGGTCTACCCTTAAACGGGACCAGCCACACTTCGAGGCAAGAGATCTACACCCAACACAGTGGGGACGACTCTGTCCTAACGAAACTCCGGAGGGCCAAAACTGTGGTCTTGTAAAGAATCTAGCTTTAGGCGCTTCCATATCTAGAATTGTACGCAGGAATGCTATTTTCAAGACTCTAAGACTGCTTGGTGTACGACCTGTCGCAGTAGAGACAAATA
>CBEVQP010000092.1:0-4627 GCA_965552035.1 uncultured Thermoplasmata archaeon
TTATAGTTTTTTCTTGAATACTATGTTTAAGCCCCTAGCACTTGGTCTGTATGGTTTTAGTGTGGCCAAGTCTCTGTAGGCAGAGTGAAAAGTCCACCCAGCCTCCTCGGCCAGCTCAACAAGCTCGTGAAATGTGTAAAGACGCAACTTAAAGCTTACTTCATCCACGAACTCTAGATTTCTACCCTTCTTTTTATAATAGATCCACTTGTTGTAAACTACAGCAGTTAGAGGATCATACTTCACGTTCTCCACGAGAACATGTTCTTGGTCTATTTCGCTTATATAGTGCTCCTGGCCGCATAGACTCTGCCTGATTAAAAATGACTCTGCGCAAGAGTGGTTTAGTAATAAGAGGTAGCCATTGGGCTTTGTTATTTTCCATATGTTCTTTAATATTGCTATATCGGTTTCCCGGTTAAGGTAGTAGCCTATTATTGTTGTCCAGTACATTATCGTCGCATCGAACAGTCTATCCTTTAGTATCCTATCCAATTCTCTTGCATCGCCTACAACAAATTCTGCCCTCTCATGAACGCCATGTTCTAAAGCCCTCTTTTTAGCGTCGCTAATGAACGCCGGCGATATATCAAGACCTACTACATTATACCCCATCTTTGCTAAATTTATAGAGATCCTTCCATTTCCGCATCCTAGGTCCAATAAATCTGATTCTTTGGCTACTCCAATGCTTTCCAAGAGTTTAGCTACGTTCCTAGATTCCTCCTCGGCTGTTTTCCACCTAGAGTCTAGCTCTTTTAAAAATAATCCTGCCTTTCTGATAAAAAACTCGTTTACCCATTCATCGCCTTCTAAATATTTTGAAGGAGATTTAACGACAGACATCACAAACACCCCAAGCAGGAGCTTAACATCTCAAAGCATCTAATTACAAGATCTAAAAATAAAAACTTATGACAAACAAAGAACAATGAGTGGTCAATATAGACAAGTTTGGATCACCAAGTATTTACTCTGAGTTAGTGCTTCTATTGATGAGAACATGAGCTCTCCGCTTAAAGGAATTCCGCTATAGACCGTTCGTCAAGTTCAACATGAGACGTATTGCGACTATTATTTTTAGACACTCGTTAAAGCAACGCAGTAAAACACGTGCATATTACCTTTGTAGAAAAACGGTAGTGTGCAAGGCTGTCTTAGGAATCGTTATTTTGAAACCTATTATAACAATTTTTATAAAACAAAAAGTTAACCCAATTATATTGTGGGAAGCGACCTCAAAAACAGAGTTATTGCAAGAACTTCAAGCATTTGGGGTGGTGTAGGAACGGAGGACTACAAGAAACGCATGACTCTTGATCTTCTAATAATGCTACTGATGTTCATCATTGGGATAATTTTTAGTTGTGCTTTCATGTGGACTCCAGACACGGAAATTGATCCTATAGTAGGGTTCTTTATTGGAGTTTTCATATGGGTTCTGGCCTTGTGTGTGGGCATCGCGTGGTCCATGGATATGATACGCAGACTCGCGGAGGACTTGCTAAGGCACACAGAAGACAAAAAGTGAGACAGAAAAGATTATTAATAGTAGTTCTGAGCTCATTTGCTAGATTTATAAGACTCTCTTCGGGTTTATGTTCTTCCGGAAGGCTCTCGAGCATTTTTGAGACTGAGTGGCCCCAGATTTCTATCCCAAGTTCTTGGTAGAGTGCTTTAACAGCCTTCTCCGCCGCTTGGTGTGATGCAAAGCATGCCCACTCGTAATCGCCCATGGCCAAAGATTTCTTTGCATGCTCAAGATCCCTTATGGCCTGTCTAAACCAATCATGAGCTCTTGACGTCAACATCAACCACCTTTCGTTTATATTTAAGTAGAAAATGTTTCATAAACTGTTCGTCTCAGAGATATGCTATTTGACATTCCTTCCTGTAAACCTTCTCTACTACATTTTTGAAATGGAAGTAATAGCGTCAAAAGAAGAATCAAAATGTTTGTCGTTTCCATAAAGCAAGGAACGCTACTACACCAACTATTGCTATTATTGCAATTATAATTCCTACGAAAATTTCACCGCTAATTTCTTCCTCCTCGAGCATAAGTGTTGGTGATACTTCTACCGTATGTTTTGAGAAGAGTTCTGATAAAAGGATTGTGGACATCAATCAATCCTAGAAAAAAGAGTAGGAAGAAAACAGGAGTGTGTACTTGTATTTGCCATTTTATAAGCCCTTGCGATATTCCTCCAATATGATATTTCTCTTTTTGACTTCTCTAATAATTTCGTCAAAGAGCTTCTCTTCCATTCCAAAGTATTCTGGTGGAATCACTCCTGGCTCGAAATCATGCTTTATCATTAGGCGTACTGTTATCGCAGTTATATAGCCGGTACTCCTCGCCATAGAAGTAAAACCATCCCGAGCCTCGTCGTACATGAAATATCTTATTTCTTGTTCTCCGGACCTTCCATAGACTTCCATTATAGAAAAGTCATCGCTTTCAAACTGCATTAAAGGTAAGATAACTTTCATCGTGGATTCTACGTTTTCCGGGTCGAAAAATCCGAGCTCTTTCAGTACTTTCATCCTTTCTAAGTGTCCTTTCCAGCGGAGCGTGTTCTCACAAAGATTTTCCGCTTTTATTGTGGTTAAAAGAGTCCGTAACCCATCGCTAACGAAGCTTTCAAACTCAAAATCTTTAATCCTTACTTGTTTAATATCTTGCAGAGGATCTACACTTGTAAGGCAGCCATTTCTTATAATCCTGGCGGGACGTGTATATTCCTCTATTAAGTCATATGGAGAAAACAGAACCTTGTGATAAAGTGGTGGTTGGGGATTTTTTGGTAGCCCTCCAACGTTTATAACCCCTTCATCAAGCTTTCCGAGGACTGCATGTATATGGCCCACTAAAATGTTGCTAAGGCCTGGAGCAAACCCTGCGTCCACAATCATCCTAATTCCTACCTCTTTTGCCTGAGCATCTAACTCTAGCGGATTTTCTGGCATGAAAGAGACGTCTACAATATCTCTTCTTGCTTTAATTGCTGTTTTTAGTGTAGAGAATCCGAGCTTTCCAGGTAGGGCTCCTACAATGAGGTCAAACTTCTTCATGAATCCTACGAGGTCTTCAAAATTTGAGGCATCCAACTCATGAGTCATCGCAAAATCCTCGACCAAGCGTAAACGCTCTTTACTTTTGTCAGCGACAGAAACTTCAAAATCTTTGCTTAGGTCATATGCTACTAATCTACCAACATTTCCAGCCCCTAAGATACAAATTTCCATACCTTATCCCCACAAATTAAAAAGTTTGATACTAATCTAATGTATTTTGGCTCTATATAAGGTAGGCTGAAAGTAAGAGCGCACCACCATAGATCCTTTAACTAATTCTAGTCATGGTTATGGATAGTTATTTATTTTATAGTTGTTTGATATCCTTTTTGGCTATACACTCACAATATAAGAGATCGGAACAGAACAAGCCAGCATAAGTTTTGAAGCTATCATATAGCTGTGTGTACTATTACACTTGTTTTTACATTTCAAGCAAGACAAGTGCCCGAGTATTCTACTTATGTGGGTGTTAATTATGGAACAATTGAGAAACTAATTGAGGCTTTCGGCTTTGAGAGCGTGATAAAGAGGGAAGAAAAACTTGAACTAATTGTTGCTATTGGTGAAAGAAAAATCACTATTAGAGCCGAATAGGTACCATAATAAAGTCGAAGATGCTCACTTGTTCAGACGCTTCTTTTTCTTGTTTCTGGTTAACTCGAGACGGAATTATAGAGACTATCTTAATTCATTCTATGGCTCTTCTTCGGCCAGTATTATTGGCGGATAACCAGTTGAAAATCAAGGAGACTTCACGTCTTTAAACTTCTCGCTTGCCTGTTCTCCGCCAATTCCCCAGTTTTCTTTTGGCACCTCGTGTATTATCACCTCGACCGCCTGGGGCGGTATGTTCATCTCCGCGAAGAGCTTCGTAATGCCCTCTATAACCCTCTTCTTTGCCTCGTTTGAAAATCCTTTCCAGACGTATACATGAACAAGCGGCATGTGTTAATTATCTATCTTCTCACTAAAAAATTCTTTTGATTTTATCTAAAACTCATGATCTCCTTTTAACTCCAATAACTTTAGAGTTACTAGTCTCTAGTTAAGTCTGTTACTTGAGTAATATCGATAGAAGTGTTTTAAGTAGATGTTTCATCCCAAGAACTCTTAACGTATGTTTTGCTATGTATTTCAATGCTTTGGCATATTCCCCAATATTTTCTATTCTATCACCGTATCCACAATCACACTTCTCATAGTTTACCCCTCTAATCAGCGCAACAGGTATTCCCTGAGATCCCTGCTTCATGACCAAAGCAGCTGCTGCACATAACTCATGAGCTATCACGTCTACTCCGCCAAACTTAGGTTTACCGTATAGATCCTGTTCTCCAAAACCCCTTTCTACGGGCTCTATACCATAAGAGCCTCTTGCAATATCTAGAGATCCCACAAAAAATACCTCTGTGTCACATATAACAACCGCTATGTCTTTTCCTGTAAGCTCTCTTATCCTATCCCTCAACTCCTTGGCTATTGCATCTATATTCCTCGGAGGTATTGAAAGGATGTTTTGTGGATGGTTCGAGGAGTCAATACCGGC
>CBEVQP010000093.1:0-4597 GCA_965552035.1 uncultured Thermoplasmata archaeon
AAGAAGAAATGAAAGTAGATATAAAATTAGAAAAGAATCTGGATTTATTTTAGTAGGTATTGCGGGATACGCAAACGCAGGTAAGAGTAGTATTGCCAAAGTGCTCTCGGGTTACGATTTTCCTATAGACAACACTATGTTTTCTACTGTAGCTACGTTTACAAAGAAGATAAAGGGTAAGCATCCAATAATTATAACAGACACTGTAGGTTTCATAAGAAACCTTCCTGTATGGGTTATAGAAGCGTTTAGAACTACATTAAAGAGCGTATATGACTCTGATTTACTCCTCTTTGTTGTAGATATTAGCGAAAATATTAAAGACGTTTATGAAAAGATATCTTCTGGAATAGAGATTTTAGGAAGAGAAGAAATTCCTCCAACTATTTTTGTACTGAACAAGGTAGATCTTGTTAAAAATAAAGGCGAATTACGCGATAAGATAAACTTTTTAGTAGAAAAGGGAATTCTAAATGAAAATAACTATGTGCCAACTTCTGCCATAACCGGAGAGGGTCTAAACAAATTGATTTACATGATATATGCAAATGCAAAAACTGCAAAAATTTGTAACGTATTTTTAGATAAAGACGACGCTGAATTTGAAGAAAAAATGAGATTTATACTTTCTAAGGCCTATATATTTGACTACGAAGAAGATGGAAGCAAAATTATGTTAAAAATAGGAATTCACAACAAGACGTATATGGCATTGAAATCGCAAGGGCTCAGGGTTGAGAGCTCCAGTGGAAACAATGGGGGGAGGGTATCTTGGCTAACATAACTCTATTAGTTTTTGATGTTGATGGAACGATAACTGATAGAAATCGCAGATTATGTTTAGAGTGTGTTAGTGCAATAAGAAAAGCTGAAGAAAGTGGTGTTATGACTGTTATGGCTACAGGGAATATACTGCCAGTGGCATTATCGCTATCGGAATTTATAGGATCCTCAGGCCCTGTAATAGCTGAGAATGGTGGGGTAATATTTTTTAGGGATAAGTATGAGAAAGAGATCATTGGAGATAGATCAAGATGCACGAAGGTTCTTGAAATCCTTAAGAGAGAGGGCATAAAATATGCAAGGACAACAACAGATATGTGTCGTTTATCAGAAGTCACTCTTACAAGAGAAGTGTCCGTGGAACTTATCAGGAAAATTATTAGGAAATATAATATTAAAGATGTCAAAGTTGTTGATACGTATTTTGCAATACATATTATGTGCTCAGAAGTTAACAAAGGATTGGCCTTAAAAAGAGTGTTAGAACATCTAAACATCTCTCCGGAGAATGTTCTCTATGTTGGCGATTCTGAGAACGATATAGAAGCATTTAGATTAGTAAGATACTCTGCAGCTCTTGCAAATGCACCAGAGTTTGTGAAGAGAGAGGCTTTATACGTAACCTCGAGACCATATGGGGCGGGGTTTTTAGAGGCATTAAAACACTTTAAGATAATAGAAGGGTGATATTGATGGAGGTTCCCGTAAAAAGAGTTGAATTAAAGCATATAGAGGCATCCAAGTTTTTGTCTTCAAAAGAGATGAAGAATTTAAAGGTTAAAATTAGCATTTCAAATAAAATAAAGGCTTTTGAAAGATCTGAGGGAGAGTACGTTGTTACAGTAGCATTTCATGTCGATTATTCTGGTTTGGGATATATCTCTGCGGACATCAACGTATTTTTAAGCGAAAATTTTGGGAAAAAGGCTTTTTCAGAATGGAAAAAGTCTGGGAAACTCTCTGATGAGGTTTTAGATACTGTTATGAGGGCCGTTTTTGCTGGACCAATAATAGATATTATGCTCCTAGCAAGGATTATGCATCTACCGCCACCCGTGCCTATACAGGTAGTTACTGCGAAGAAGCCCGGGGGTGACAAGACATCAACATCGAATATAGGGGTTATGTGATATTTGAGAAAGCATTTCTTGCTTGTATTTTAGAGCTTTTGGCACCAAAACCTGGAAACGTCAATAGGTATCACGATTTCAAGAATAAGACCATAGTAGATTTTATGTATGGCTCAATTGCAGTTGCTAGGACTATGAGAGATATTTATCTCGGGGAAAATGTGGGGGATGCTATTTTAGAAGGAGTCCAAACAATGATTCGCTTAGCAAGAGGAAATACTCATTTGGGGATACTTATAATGTTCTTTCCAATAGTAATGGCCTCGAGAAGTCTATTCTTTTGGAATAGAATGGAATTGGCTAAAGAGGCAACGGAGCTCTTAAAAGAGATTCCTCCTGAGGAGACAGCAAAAATAGCCAAGGCGATAAAATATGTATCGCCACCTCTTCCACCAATAAAAGAAAAGAAAATGGATGCTACAGTAGACAATGTTTTGAGTAATATACTAGCAGAAAGCGTTAGTGCATACGAATGGTTTAAATATGGTAGCGAATCAAATATTGTGGCCAGAGAGCTGGTAAGCGAATATCCAGTGACTATAGAGGCCACAAAGTTCATTGAAGAGAACATGGGTAAAGTGGGACTTTCTCAAGCTATTGTCCGTGCATCAATATTTGTTCTCTCAAGGAACGTCGATACTCACATGCTTGCAGAAAAAGGAGAAACGATTGCAATTGAGGCCACAGATAGGGCTAGAGAGGTCGTTAAGTCGGACTATGATGAAAGCCTAATCAGAGAATTAGATGAATGGTTAAGATCCAATGAAGCGAATCCAGGGGCAATAGCCGACATCATTACAACAGCAATATTTCTTCTTATGATGGAGGGTGTGTTGTGATTCTCGAATCAATAGTTTTCATCGGAAATGAACCATTTACTGTTGGAATAGAAGTTCCTGAGTTGAGATCGTACGTGTTTTTTGGCTCTAGACTTTTCGAAAAAATAAAAGAGGGTTTAGAAATCTTAGTTTGGTTTCCCACTTGGAGGGATCTAGACTTACTTATAAGAGTGGCCTTAGGACACAAGGAAAATATCTCAATACCCCCCCACTGTTTCAAGTGGAAGATTGAAAAAATTGATGAAATAAAATATCTTGACGAGTTAGGCCATACAAAGGTAAAAGTTGTTAAATACTCTGGAGAATTCGATTTAAACTCTCTTTCAGGTTATGAAATTTCCCGCGGAGATGCACTTGCACTTGAGGCTGCTGTAACATATAGCAAGCTTATAAAGTATCCATACATAGGAGACCTTCATCAAAAGTATTGGACTAATGTAGTTAAAGCGGTCAAACTAGGTTCAAAGGCTGTAAACACATTAACTAAAATTTCTGGGAAACCAAGAGTTTTGTGGGCAATAACTGGGGCATATACGTGGCTAACCGAGGTTGTAGATTTAATATTAAAACTACGGAAGAGAGCATATATTGACGTAGTGACTTCAGAGTCTGCAAATACGATTTTGGAGATGAGAAAAATATCTTTGGAAGCATATAGTGGGAAAGAGGCATTCCTTAAGGCGTCTTCTGTAGTTTTGGGTAAGTACGATATAGTCATAGTGGCTCCTGCAACATCCAATACCGTAGCAAAAATACTTTATGGCCAAGCAGATACTCCGGCCACAATTTCTGCTACTCATGCTCTCAAGATAGGCCTACCTGTAATACTCTTACCAACGGACTATGCAGGCGTTATAGATTTAGGCAACAATGTGATAAAACACCCGAAAATACACCCTCTTTTTGTAGCTTATGTGGAATTACTTAGTGCTTTAGGCTATATTGTTGTTAAGGATCCAGAAGAGCTAGAGAAAAGGCTAGAAAAGTACATTCCTTATGTTGATGAAGAGGTATAAAAACGTACTATATTTTTATAATTCTGAAGTGAGTGCGCAGGTGTGCGAGGGTGCCGTATTATACAGAGGATCTTAAAAGATTATTTGCATACGTTTACAAGCTTTGTCGTGGAAGATCTCGGTTAATTAGTTTAGGGTGTTTAAAAAACATTTTAACGGGCTCTTTAGAATTTAGATTTACCCAAGAGGAGTTTAATGAAATTCTGCAGGAATCTAAAGAAAAGAAGATAATTTCTGAAGTTGAGAGGTCTGGCACAAAGCTAATCAAGTTGGAGTTTAATCCTGAAGAATATTATTCCAAAAATATACCACAATTGAGGAAGTATCAGGACATAAACTACGAGATTGCCCTTAGAATTAGCAAAAAGCTTAATAAAGAGTTAAGTGAAATTTTCTCAGAAATTAATAAATTAGCAGCCGAGTTAGACATTATAAGCCCTGTAGCAGCATTTATATTGGCTAAGAGATTGAATGTTGATGTGTCTGACTTTTTGGCGGATTTATGGAGAATAGTGGCCATTTCTTAGAGACTACAAGCCTCATGAAACTATTCTTTTCTTCGTGAACATTCATGAACGTTTATGGACATTTTGCATGCCATCGAGGAACAAAACATTTAAAAATTAAGAGCACGGACTCAAAGATATCGAGGGAACTCACGGTGGCGTCTTCTGGGGATTCTTCGGGCTCTGAAAGGTGTGGGAAGTCTGAAACAGTTGTTAAGGCATATTCAATCCCGTTCCAAGCTGATGAGGTTATCCTGGAGTTTATTGAAGAATACCACAAAATAGCAAGAAAAGCACTTCAAGAAATACTCAGTTCTGAAAAA
>CBEVQP010000094.1:0-4568 GCA_965552035.1 uncultured Thermoplasmata archaeon
GATGGTCTAACTTTTTCTGCTCCCTTACCTTTGTTCCTAAGTCCTCTAGATTTCTTTCCAGCAGAAGTTAGTCCGCGGAAAACTCTTCCTTTGTGTTGAGGCTGACAAATCCAGTTAATATGTGGATCATTTTTAATTGCGGGGTGGTGAGGATCAACCATTATTACTTCGTAGTATTTATAAAGACCGTCTTGTCCTACCCAATAAGAATTCAAAACCTCAAGGTTGGGGAATTTTCTAGCAGCCCTTTCTTCTGCGATGCGTTGTAGGTTCTTTCTAGGAGTAATCTTTAGTACACCAAGTCCTTTTGGTTTTCTACCGGATCTTGGACGGGGTTTTCTTAGGGAACCTCTTCTGACCCTTACTCTTACAATGATAAATCCTTGTTTTGCTTTGTATCCTAAAGATCTAGCCCTGTCAGGTCTAGTAGGCCTTTCTACTCTTACTACAGAAGGCCCATTTCTCCATTCGATAAGCCTACGCCATTGTGGTGATCCGTATTTAGTATCCGGTCGCTTCCACGCAAGTCTTAGGTAGTGATAGAGACCCTTTACCATATTTAGCACCTCAAATAATAATGATCCTTATGAGTGTGAGCTACGAATATTAATGAGAAGAGACTTAAATATTTTGACGTTGAGTATAAGAACACCCTATAACATGTTATTTTACACTCTCCTTTTCGAATTCCATACGTTCTTGAGTCATTCTAATCTTGGCGCTCTCAACAGCCTTTTCGTGCTCTTTTGCGCCTTTTATACCCTTAAGTCTCTTGGAGATCTCTATTAGAGCCTCTTCTGGTCCATAACACACAATAATATCTCCAGGTAATAGCTTAGTCTCACCACTTGGTGCGCCTAAGAAAAGTTCTTTCCCCTTAGGACCCTTTCTGTATATGGCTAAAACAAGAATGCCTTCTTTGTCTAATTGGAGCTCTTTTAACATTTTATTTGCTAGCCAACTATTTCTTTTTACACGAATTTCGCTGATAGTATATCCCCGGCTAAGTCCTAAAAGCTGATGATAATCATAGACTTTTATTGATGTAAACCTCTCTAGAGCTTTTGTTATAATTTTACGGAGAACCCTATCTACAATTTTGGATTTAGAGAACACGTAAAGGGCTACAAGGCCTATGAGGATATAAATTAACTTGAGTTGAGCCTCTTCAGCAGTAGTGCCTGCAAAAGTCAAAACTAGCGTCGCTATAGCGGATGTTATTCCAGCACTACCAAGAAACATGAGAGTCCTTATTATTTTTCTTCTTACAGGATGTGAAACTACATGTTCTGATTCGGATGTTGTGAAACCTACACCAGAAAATGCTGACTGAGCTTGAAAGGCAGCAACTTCCCTAGATAAGCCAGTCATTTCTAGGGCTGTACTTCCAATTCTTACAATTATTATGGAAATAAATACAACCAATAAAAATGATATCAACGCCGCGGTCCCAGTCATTTTCATAGAGCACCTTTTTTGTTTCGTAACACTACTCTAGAGCAAACTATTTCTTTTAAGTAAGTTTAAAAATAAAAAATTTTGCTTAATATCACATAATAGCGGATATTTATGAAGAGAACATCATAAATTAGATAGAGTAAATTGGATTAAGCATTTTAAGACAAATTCTTGAAAAGATTTCCAAAGAGAATAATTTTAAATAAGGGAATAGTTCTAATCTTCGAGCTATACAAAGATTAATTATCAAGTAGTTAAGTGCTTGAATTTAGTAAGGTGATTATAATGGTTCATCCTCAATTGGCCTCAATTCTTAGAAGACAAGGATACTATCTAATAGGAAATCACTCAGCAGTCAAGGTTTGTTATTGGACGAAAGAAATGCTAGTAAACAAGAGACTATGCTATAAAGGAACTTTTTATGGAATAAGAAGTCATAGATGCGTTCAAATGACTCCTGCAGTAGATCATTGTACATTCGCATGTTTACATTGCTGGAGATTTCAAGGATTTACCAACACAAACTTTGAGGAGGACCCCGACGATCCCAGTTTCATTGTAGAGGAGAGCATAAAGGGACAGAGACAGTTGTTATCGGGCTATAAAGGAGACCCAAGAGTACCTAAGGAACTTTTTGAAGAAGCATATAACCCCATACATGTTGCTATATCCCTCACTGGTGAGCCTACACTTTATCCCAGACTTCCAGAACTCGTTGAGGCATATCATAAGAAAGGGTTCACAACGTTTGTTGTAACGAATGGGGCAGTTCCTGAAACAATCGAGAGATTGATTAATGAGCAAGAGCCCACACAACTCTATATAAGCATTACTGCGCCTAATAAAGAACTACACAAAAAAATAAATGTTCCAAGAATCCAGAACTCTTGGGAACGAGTTAACAGGTCTTTAGAGCTTATGAGTACAATAAACGCAAGGAGGACTATTAGGGTGACTGCAATTAAGGGCCTTAATATGGACGAAAAACTCATTCCAGAGTATGCTAGGTTGTTAGAGAAAGCAAATCCTGATTTCGTAGAAGTAAAAGCGTATATGTATATGGGATACTCCCGGTATAGGTTGTCTCCAGAAAACTCACCAAAACACTTTGAAGTAAGGGATTTCGCAGAAAAATTGGCGGAAGAAATGTCTTATGTAATTGCAGATGAAAGAGAGGATAGCAGAGTAGTTCTCCTTACGAAACCAAAGGATGAATGGAGAGTAAATAGATTTTTGAATATATGAAAATAGGCCTAAAAATCTTTTATACTCTTTTGCAGAGATCTCATTGGGAAAACTTTGTCTTTTGGAACGAGAAAGAGATTAGGTGGTGAACAATACTTTCAGATTCTTTTTCACTAAAATCTGTCATGGCATTTCGTGTTCATATTTTTTAGGTTTTCATAGAAAGAATTATCGTAAATTATTGTAAAAGTAAAAGATAATAGTTAAAACATGAGCACTCGTTTTATTATTCAGCCCTATCGGCTTCCCTTAAAGGTGTAATAAGCTTTGACATATGCTCTTAAAAATCTCCCATAAATGATTTCGGACATCCAGATACCGGAAGGAACTTAGTGGAGGTGTTTCAATTTGGAACCAGAAACAGTGATGAAGATAACGAGTATTTTGAACCCTAAAAGCATTGCAGTAATTGGTGCATCCCACAATCCAGAGAAGATAGGACACCAAGTTCTTAAGAACATAGTGAAAGCAGGATATGAAGGAAAGATATATCCAATAAATCCCAAGGGCGGAGAAATTCTTGGTCTAAAGGCTTATAAAAGCGTACTTGAGGTTCCAGATGAAATAGATCTCGCAGTTATTGTTGTTCCAGCAAAAATCGTGCCCCAGGTAGTCGAAGAGTGTGGGCAAAAGGGCGTTAAGGGATTGGTTATCATAACGTCTGGATTTAGTGAAGTAGGAGAAGAAGGAAGGAAATTAGAGGAGCAGGTGCTTGAAATAGCAAGGAAATACGGGATGCGCATCGTAGGTCCTAATGTTGTTGGAGTTTGTAACACAAAGCACAAAATTAACGCTAGTTTTGCTATGGGTATGCCCTATGAAGGAGAAATAGCCCTTATATCTCAGAGTGGTGCTTTGGGAGTAGCACTTATTGGAAGAACTTGGATCGATAGAGTCGGACTTAGCAAATTCATAAGCATTGGAAATATGGCGGACCTGAACTTCTCAGACTTCGTGGAGTACCTAAAAGATGACGATGAAACAAAGGTTATTGCTCTATACATAGAAGGAGTGAAAGATGGTAGGAGATTCATTGAAGTAAGCTCTGAAACATCTAAAGTTAAGCCTGTAGTTGCACTAAAAGCAGGCCTTTCACAACGCGGAGCGGCGGCTGCAATGTCTCATACAGGATCACTAGCAGGTAGTGCCAACGTCTATAAAGCCGCATTTAAGCAGGCCGGGGTAATAATGGCCGAGGATCTTACAGACATGTTTGTAAAAGCAAATGCCTTAGCGTTATGTCCTAAAATGCAAGGAGACAATTGGGTAATAATAACAAACGGTGGAGGAGTCGGAGTATTAAGCACAGATGCCGGAGAGAAGTACGGCATACCTTTACCAGACATACCAGAAGAGCTAAAGAACAAATTCCGTAAATGCATGCCAGAATTCGGAAGTCCAAAGAACCCCGTAGATCTTACTGGAATGGCTACTGAAAAAGAGTATAAAGAAGCAATAAAAGTAGCTCTTGAAAGCGAATATGTACATGGAATGGTGGTTCTCTACTGTCACACGGCTCACACTGATCCTATGGAGATTGCAAAGGCTATAAAGGAAGCTATAGACGAGTCAGGAGGAATGAAGAAGCCTGTAGTAGTCTCGTTCATCGGAGGCAAAGAAGTTTATCAAGCTCTCGATTGGCTCAAAGAAAACAAGATTCCTGCCTACGACGCGCCTGAACTTGCAGTAAAAGCTTTGGCAACGATAAGGCATTATACGAAGTGGACTGAAAGACCATTAATTAAACCGACGCCACCTGAAGGTATTGACCGTGAGAAAGCTAGAAAAATTATAGAAAAAGTACTTTCGGAAGGCAGAGAATGGTTATTTGAAGACGAAGCGAAGGAACTTCTGGCAGCTTACGG
>CBEVQP010000095.1:0-4565 GCA_965552035.1 uncultured Thermoplasmata archaeon
GGATCATAAACATACTCTCCTCGTAGAACTCTAATTCCAAAGTAAATATGAGACGCCTCATCGTTAGATATTGGTCTCCACGTTATTCCCCATAATCTAAGAATAATGGCAAATAGTAATATTCCAATAAAAATGTAGCTACGAATGTTGAGTTTTTTGAGTCTTAAACTGGACATCCCTCTCACACTTCTCTAATAAAATTTTATCATATAGTGGTGCTCAGCGCGTCGTGATTTCATCACTCTTCAGGTCGCCCATTATTCATCATCGCTATAGGATTGTTAGGAACTATTATTTTTAACTTTATCTTTATTGTTTTTCAAACTAAAGTAGCATCTTTACAAATGGGAAATAAACAAAGTTAAAGGCAAATTTTATTGACATCCTCCCCGCCCTAAAGCACGAGGATTCCTTGCGGGGAGGTTTGTAGTCCTCCGAGACGGAGACTACGGGGTGTGTCAGCACCCCGTTATCCCTACCCCTCCAAGAGGGGCTCGGGATTATGGCTTTGCACTTTTTGGCGATGTTTAAACATCCAACCACATCTGCATTCATTACTTTATTGCATTCTGGGCAGTATAACAAACCTCTTGTTACTCTTTTACCTTTTGTTCCGCAGAACGGGCAAATAGAGGAAGTATTGTCCTCTTTGACGAGTTTAACCTCAATTCCGAAGTTCTCCGCTGTAGTCTTTAATCTCTCGATTATATACTTGAAGCTCCAGAAGTTGTGGATCATAGCGTTTACTTTGCCGTTTTTGTGATTTCCTTGTCTTATTCCCCCGACGTCTCCTACGATTATCCTCGTTACTCCCTTTTCGTAGCATAGCTTGACAAAACGATAGATTATTGTATTTACTGCGTGTTTAAACCTCCTCTGCCTCTTCCGATAGTATTTCCTTATCCTCTTCGTTGTGTAGCGTTTGTTTGTCTTCGTTGCTATTGATTGATAATATGCTATTTTCTTTGTCCAGTACCACCAGTCCGCCAATAGGGGCTTACCGGAAAAGGCTATTGGCTGCTCTTCTCCCTCTATCCACGCCGTTATTATGTTCACGACGTCGATGTCCACGAATGCCATTTTATTCGAGGAGGTGGTACGCCCTGGCTGATCGTGCTTTACCTCAACGCTCTGATACGCGTACCACCTCATCGTTAAATCGTCGTAGAAGATCTCCAGCCTTCCTTTCTTTCCCTGCCATTTGGCTTCTCCGGTTATTCTAATCTTTAATCCCTTCGGTAAGATCAAATATTTCTTCCAGTCTTCTTCTATAATCTTATAACAATCATTTCTGATGATCGTCATTAACTTTCTCTTATTTAACAATCTATCTTTCCAATATCGGGGCGGGGAGACCTTTCTAATATGAGAGGGAAGTATGCCTTGTGACTTTAACTTTAAAAGAGCAAAGAATGATCTCCACGCCTCGTCGTTCTTCCTTATAATCTGCTGCGTTGTGGCAGATCCGAGAATTCGCTTAAATTCGTCATAGAGTTCTTTTACTCCTTCGTTCCAGTTAAATCTGCCATCGAAAAATGCCTGCCTTCTGATATAATTTAACTTGTTCCATAATACGGCGGACATCTCGCAGAGGCTGAAAAGAACCTTTTCTTGCTCTTCTGTGGGCCTAAGACGGAATTTATTTGTCCTTTTCATCGGCGCGCCCCTCAAAAAAAGATTCAAAAGAACAAATATTTAAATGTTTTAACCTCGCCGATTCATCCCGCCTTAAAAGGCGAGGCTTTCTCAGCGATGGGTTCGTAAAAATATAATGGCGCTATAGGAGAGAATCTATAAGCCTAAAGTCCTCTTCTGGAAGCTCTCTCATAGCTTTGCCCATTAAATGGCCAGTCCACTTTTTCTTATTTTTAATAAAAGATAATTTGGGGATAATTTCTTTGAAGTTTATCTCTCCGAATTTTATGGGCTTAATTTTTATTCTTAGCGGATATGTTTCATTTTTGTTAGGTGGAGATTTAAAAATTTTTGAGGAATCTACATAATATGAGCTTACAACTTCAAAAACTCCAACTATTTTGGGCTCTAACACTTCTTTATTGCGAACTTCCTGTTTTACATAAAAAACAAGCTTGTCTCCAGGGGAAACTTTTTTAATGGTGTTTTGATGCCTCTTAGGAACGCCCCAAATGTTCTTCTCTCTTATTATTTTCCAATTATCTCTTGTGGTTATGCAGAGCCAGTAGGTCATACCTATCACCAGGAGTATCAATTTATTTTCAAATTCTATAACATTTTCTAGGACGTTAATGTAAAGAGCATCATACGAAACATGTGGATGATTTTTGGAAATCATTTCTACGAGTACATCATTGTTCAGTTAACTTTATATCAATTTGAGTGGAAAGAAAAATGAAACGATTTAAATGAGTGGCATATTTTCTCTTATTGATGTGTTTTAGGGGTGATAAATTTGAAAATACCAGACGATATTAGAAAAGATATACCTCTTACTTCGAAGTTAATTTATTTCGATAACGCTGCTACCTCCCTTACTCCTAAGCCTGTTATTGATGCTATGGTGGATTATTATCTTAATTATAGAGCAAACATACATCGTGGAGTACATAAGCTCTCGGTAAAAGCTACGGAAGAATATGAGGAAGGAAGAGAAGTTGTAGCGAAGTTTATTGGAGCTAAACCTAGTGAAATCATATTTGTAAGGAATACGTCCGAAGGGTTAAATTGGATACCCTATGGTATAACGCTAAGTGAAGGGGACAAGATCGTTGTAAGTGAAGTAGAGCATCACTCTAATCTAATCATTTGGATGCGATTGAAAAGAAAAGGAGTTAAAATTGAATTTATAAAGGAAAAGGATGGGATCATCGATCTGGAAGATGCTAAAGAAAAAATAGACGAATCTACAAAGGTTGTGACCATAACCTATGTGTCAAACGTTCTTGGAACAATCCAGCCCGTTAAAGAGTTATCAAAAATTGCACACTCCGTGGGAGCATATTTTGTAGTGGATGCTGCACAAGCTGTAGGACATCTCCCGGTGGATGTAGGTTATATAAATGCTGACTTTTTGGCCTTTTCAGGACATAAAGGCGTCATGGGACCTACAGGCATCGGCGTGTTATTCATAGGGGAAGACATTCAAAGCGAGTTTGAGCCTCCATTTATAGGAGGAGGAACTATAGAAGAAGTGAGTTACGACTCATTTAAACTTACCAAAGGACCTGAAAGATACGAAGCAGGGACGCCTGATATAGGAGGAGTAATAGGACTAAAGGCCGCTGTAAAGTATGTTTCTAAAATAGGTACTGAAAAAATCGAAAAATACGAACAAAAATTGGCTGAAATAACAATAAAAGGTCTAAAAGACATTGGAGCAACGGTTTATGGTACTGAGGATACCTCAAAAAGGATTGGTGTAGTATCTTTTAACATAGAAGGATACACCCCCCATGAAATAGCAGCCTATTTAGATGAAAACAATATAGCTGTAAGGTCAGGGCACCATTGTTGCATGGCATTTATGAAGAAACTTGGCATTAATGGAACTGTCAGAGCGTCATATCATTGCTATAACACGAAAGAGGAAGTAGAAAAAATGTTGGAGGTGTTATCAGAATTATGAACGAAATGTTTGTAGGAACGCCATGCACAAGCTCTAGATCGTATTACATCGTCCCAAGAAAGAACGTGCGAGTTGATTTAGAAAAGGTCTCCGAAAAACTTAGCGAGATAGGATGGACAATAAAGAAAAGAAGTAAGGGAATTGTTATAGCTGAAAAGGGATACACTATTGCCGTGTTTCCAAGTGGTAAAATACTAATTAGAGACATATTGGACGAAGAAGTTGCCAAAAAAATAGCCAAAGAAGTTTTTCCTAAAGTAATGGAGTGCAAAATCGAAACTTCCTAAAGCTCTTCTCTTCTACGTTTTCCAGTGTATTTAATATCGACTTTTATGGGTAAATCCGATAATGCCTCTTTTATTTGGATCTCTATGTCTTTATCCGCCTCTTCTTCAGGATGACCATCGATTTCTAGCAATAGTGTTTTTGTATTAGGATCAAATGAAATAATCCTCAACACGTTAGTGTTAAGAGCCCCATCCCCCGTCATGGGATCTATAACACCGCTGAGAAGAAGCCTAATAAGGCCAACACTTAACTCTCTTTTTCCAGTAATAACTTCATATTTTGCAATACAAGCTTTAACAGCCTGATCTGCGAGTACCGCACAATGATATTTGGTTCTTGGTAATCATCCCAAAGCTTTGATTATGTCATCAAATTTGAAGTTCCTAACATCTTCCACCCTTTTTCCTATAATTAACTCCGAAGTTATCGAAGCAGTAGCAATGTTAGCCGCACAGCCGTATGATTGATATTTGACGTCCTTTATTACATCGTCTTCGATAAGCATATACATTTTTATCACGTCCCCACATGCAATACTTCCTACCCGTACGGAAACTGTAGGATTTTCAATTACTCCAACATTGCGCGGGTTCCTAAAATGATCTAAAACAAGTTTGGTGTATCCTATTCTCTTCCATTCTTCATTTATTTGGAAACCCTTAACACTCATTTG
>CBEVQP010000096.1:0-4562 GCA_965552035.1 uncultured Thermoplasmata archaeon
TGATAGCGTTTATTATTCCTCTTACCTTAACCAAGGAATTTGAGAACATTATTCTCGCAATAATATTGTGGGGACTAGTAATGGGGATTTACGAAACAAATATGAGAGCAACAATAGCAGATATAACATCTCCAGAACAGAGATCTTTTGCTTATGGAGCTTACGGTGTGGCGTTTGGATTTTCTTGGACTATAGGAAATGTAATTATTGCATCGCTTTATCAGGCCGGTCTATGGGTGATAATGACAATATATCCCATCATAATGGAGATTATAGCTCTAATTTTGCTAGTGATTACTATAAGATCGTTTACTCTTAAATAAGCCCTATTGGCTTTACTTCCTTTCTCCTACTTTTTATAAGAAGTCTCCATTTTGAGTAAAATATAAAGGTTCAATATCAATTGATATATCCGTATGTCTAAAAAACCTCCATATAAATTTCCAGAGTCAGAAAAACAGTTGAAAGGTCGACTAAAGCTGCTTGTCCTTTACTTGTTAAATGAGAGACCTCTTCACGGTTATGGTTTAATGAAAGAGTTGGATCGTGTTTTTGGTCATAAACCATATCCAGGAGCCATTTATCCGCTTATGAGGGGACTGCTAAAGGATGGACTAGTTAAAATAATAAAAACCGAGAGTAGACAAAAAGTGTATAAAATTACAGAGAAGGGTAAAAACTATCTTAAAAAACATAAAAAAGAATTAGAAAAAACCATTGAAATGGCCAAAAACTTGAAAGAAATGAATAAAATAGGTATAGAAAAGATTAAAGAGGCATTTTACGAGCTATTTTTTAATTTTAACAAGCTGAGCGATCAACACAAGAAAAAAATAAGAGAATCAATAAACAAATTCTACGAAGAAATAATGAATATAATATTAGAACTAAAAAGAAGTGACTAAATCTTTTCCACAAAGACTTTTACTGGACGTTCTTTTACAAGACTCTGAACCACAAAGCACGCTCTTTCTACCTCTTTTATAAGTTCCCTAATTTTTTCTTCCGATTCTGGAGATTTTACTTTTACCATTACTTCTATATCATTCACTGTTGCCTCAATGTTTGGATTTACGATCGCAGCGGGATCATACCAACCCTTCACAGTAATTTCCATGCTTTCTATAGTAATTCCTAATCTCTCAGAAATTGTTCGACCTATAATGCCTATACAACCTGCAATTGAAGCCAACAACCCATGAATGGGTGTCGGTCCCTTGCCGTCACCACCCTTTTCTTGTGGAAGATCAAAATAGATTCTGTGATCTCCTGCTTCAATTTCTACTGTATATTTCCCTACCAAAGTTCCTTTTATGATAACGTCGGCTCGCAAGTACATCACCTCAAAACTAAGAACAAAGTTCATTATATCAAAAATCATTAAAAACACATTTTCTATCTGTGTTTTCAGCTAGCATGCTAAAAAAATTCAATAGAAAAGAGCTAATAACGCGCAGACTCATTTTTTAGTAGATAATATGAAAGATATGTAAACCAAATTGTCATTGCAAGTGCACCAATAATCTCTCTAATGGCTATAGACCAATACTGGTTTCCCACTGCCAAAAAGAACGAAAATGTTGACAAAATAACGCCAAATATTCCCCTTTTCGTATATCCCTCAAATATGAATCCATATCCCATTACTAAAATAGCAACAAACATTGTCAGGAAGAAAAGATATGAAACTGGTTCATGAAGTGTTGTACCTTCTGGAAACATACCTATTAGGATAAGGAACATTAGAGAGATTGCTCCTAAAACTGCTCCAATCTTTGTAATTTTTCCTTTAAAGTATATAATTAATGATACCATAAAGGGTACTCCTAAAATGCCTCCCACTATCAACCCAATATTAAATACCCAAGGATACTGAGCATAGGGGCTTCCCAAATCGCTTAGTGCGTTTTTTGTCCACCTAAACCATTCGTTAATAGAGATTGCCGTAGCAATAAAGGTGTAAATGATTGTAATTGATAGAAGATATAGTATTGAAGTGTACTTCATAAAAGTCTTTTTAACGCCCATCTAAATCACCATTGACCTTATCTTTGTTTCGTAGTAGATTTGCCTCGCATGATAAATGCCTAGTTTACTGTTCATATTTCTCTAACATAGATTCTAAAAATCTTTTCTTCACCTTCCCTGAGAGGGTACAACATTGTATAAGATGCTCCTTGCTGTATGAAATCCCAACCAGACTCGGACTGAGAAAGCGTTTTTATAGGATATTTCCACAAGATAACGTCGTCAGTACTTTCAATTTGTATTTTCCCAAAAACATCATCGGTTATTTCAAACGACGATACATTCTCTAGTTGATCAAGTTTTTCTTTCTTCGCATGCACGCCTACATTCAACTCCACGCCGAAGAAAGTGTCTTTTGGGGATGTTACTTTGTATGTTACAATAACAGTGTCCCTTAGGAGCTCAAAAGTCTTGGAGACTTTAATTATTTTGGAGTAAAACCTTAAATCGACATATCTATGACGAAGTTTTGCGATCTCATATTTTGACTTATAAAGTTCTATAGGTTCCTTTATTCTTGACGCATAGAAGTCCTCGATAGTGCTTTCTTTCGGTAGTATATGGTCCTGGAACATATAGCGCAAGCGGGTGTCATAAAATAGTTCCTTTTTTATTTCGGGAGGGATTTCTTTTTTCAATTCATGAATACTCTCTACGCCTCCTCCTTCCTCTTGAGGAACTGCAGCTTCTAGTATATCATGATAGTGCTCATATCTCCTTGCAATGACATCTACATAATTATAAAACTTTTCTCTTGAGGATAGTTCTACAACACTCCCACCGTAATGGGGTTTTAAGGTTATAAAATAATTTGGCGCCTCATAAAGTATTTCGGCCTCACCATCCATATCAATATCCTTAACGTGCATCATTCCCTTTGCAACAATATTGTGTGCCATTATAAGATTCCTCCATATGGCCTCTCTCAGATGGGGAAGATAAACACCACCAAAGACTCCATGCCAATAAGCATCATTACATTGGGCCCTAAGAACGTACATTTTTGCTTTAAGGGATCTCCTTGTAAGTCTGCTCAAAAATAGCATCCTTTTGTGCATATAATTTGACTCTGGATACTTATAAAAGAAGTTTTTCCATATTCCTCCCTTCACAAAGACGCGATATTTGCTAAAGATGCCACTTTCTTTCAGCGTATTTACAAACTCCACAAACATTTTTGCCTGTGTAGCAGGCAAAGACCATTCGGACATTTCAAAGTAAGATGTCGTGGGAAGGTATACTATACCTGAGGGGGGATATTTTTCCATATATTCAGAATACGTAGTAACAATTACTTCTTCGCACGACAATATAGTATCAAAGAACTCATCAAGCCACTTTTTCCCATGCACCCACTCATAAGTACCAGGCCAAACCCCATACTTCTCTCCATCATCATGTACTACAACTAAAATGTTTTCATAATCTTTCGAAGCAAGATCCTTAAGATACTTTATTGTCCTCTCTACCGGCCTAAAAGGTGTAAGATAACGCAAATATTCATCGATTGGGAACACTGCTACGCTATGACCATCATACTCAGTCAAAAAATAACTATACAAATCTTCTTTTCTTAATCCAGCCGATAAGAAGTGATGGTCATCTACTATTGCATAGCTGAGACCAGCTTGAGCAATATCTCTGGCAAGAGCGGGTTCCCAAAATCTTTCTGTTATCCAAACACCTTTTGGATTATATCCCAACTTCTTTGCATATTCCTTAGCAATTCTTAATTGTAATTGTCGATCAGAAGTTGGTATTGATGCTAATACGGGCTCATAAAAGCCGGAAATTACAATTTCGACCTGGTTTCTTTGAATTAAATCCTTAAGGAGTTCCAAATGCTCCGGATGCTTTCTTTCAAGCCATTCAAGTAATGGACCAGTATAATGAAGTGCCATCTTCATTTCTTTATATTTTTCAAGCGTTTCGAGAATTGGTTTGTATGCGCGATTATACGCATACTCAAACACATGATCAAAGTTTCCTATGGGCTGATGATTATGAAGGCCAAAAATAAAATGGACTGAAGCCATCTCTGACACCTTATATCATGTGTCTCATATTTTTGGTATCCAATTAACTGGTTATATAATTGGAGTTCTCTTTTATATGCTTCGTTTTTGTTCACCAAAAATAATGACTATTGTAAAAGTTTACAAAAATAAAAAAGTAAAAAAAGAAATATATTAGAAAAACTCATCTAATATCTCATCATACTATACTTTTCTTATTTTTAGGAATTCTATAAGTCATTCGAGTGATATTGTAAAGATAGCTTTCAGGATATATGACCATGATCATCATTATCACCTCTTTATTCATATTTTTTATTTATTTTCGATAAATATAACGAAAAGGGTGTTTTTAATCGTTTCCTGAGATGTCATATCCATTTCAAGACACTAATAAGCACAGCCCTGTCAATAACTAGCTTAGAGCTAATTCATATTAAATTTCTATAATTGTGTAAAGAATGTGTGCAAATATTTGATTTTAATCAGTGAGAACGAATTATTACCATAAAAAACTCA
>CBEVQP010000097.1:0-4548 GCA_965552035.1 uncultured Thermoplasmata archaeon
GGATTGACCCTGCGTATGCCCCAGGAGTTGGCACCCCGGAGCCCTTTGGATTACACCCTCTAGATATACTAACAATAATAGATTATTTTGCAAAAAGACTTGTGGGCTTTGACGTTGTGGAGATTGTTCCTGCATACGATAATGGAAACACGTCAATTCTTGGCGCATATTTTGTTAGATATGTGATAGCTAAGGTTTGGAGGGCAAAAAATGACATTTTCAAGTAAAGAGTACGGTCTTATTGTGGCTTTAGATATAGAAGACCGTAGCAGGCTTTTTCATGTAGTAGAATCCACAAAAAATTACGTAACTGCGTATAAAATAGGATGGCCAACCATATTATCTCACGGACCAAAAATTATTGAGGAAGTCTCTTCATATGCACCCGTAATATGTGATTTTAAAATAGCAGATATTCCTGAGATCTCTGGTTTTATTGCAAAGAAAGCATACGAATACGGAGCTTCAGGGGTCATAGTTCACGCATTTGTGGGGCCTAAAAGTGTCTCACAGGTAGTCCAAGTCTCCCAAGAGTTCGGAGGGTATACTTTTGTCCTTGTTCATATGACCCACAAGGGTGCAGAAAGAATCTTTAACACAGTAATGGACAATTTAATAGAAATTGTTGCAGAAACAAATCCAGAAGGTGTTGTTGCACCTGCAACAAGGGTGGAAGTTATAAGAAAAGTTAGGGAGAAACTCCCAGAGAAGATAATCATTTCACCAGGAGTAGGAGCTCAAGGGGGTAAAGTAGAAGAGACTATTAGAGCTGGAACAAACTACATTATCGTAGGTCGATCAATCTATAGAAGCGATGATCCAGGAAAAGCAGCAAAGAACATTTTAGAGATAATAAAAAGAAGTACGAAAGAGAAAAGGTCACTGTAGCTTTCCAATAGCTTTTAGAACCTCATATGCAAATTCTTTTGGCGGGTATGCGCCCACAAACATATGTGCTCCTTCGTTTATAACAATATGAGGCACTGCAGAAACTCCGTATTTATTAGCTAACTCCTCGTGTTCGTAGGCCTCCACACCCTCTCCTATTATATTCTCATTTTCGATGGCGAACTTATGCGCTGTTGATACTGCCATGGGACAATAAGGACATGATGGAGTCACATATACCTCAATTTTTACGGGTTTATCCACCTGTTTAAGAAGCTCTTTAACCTCTTCTGGAAGATCTGTTTTTGCCTTTGAGACGCCTATTATGGCTTCTAAGAATGCGCTGAATTCATATCCAAAAGGCGTTCCTGCAAACCTCACACCAAGATCTTCGCCATTTCTTGTAATTACAATAATGGGAGCTTTGTCTACTTGGTATTTCTCTGTTAACTCTTTTTCATTTTCATAAGAATGAACTTCATAGCTTAGTTTGCCGACTGAGAGCTCAACAATGTCATCAAGTACTTCTCTTAAAGAATCAAAATATTCCCAGCCTTTAGTCTTAAATATGATGAGCTTTACAGGATCCGTGAGCTCTTTTTCAAATAGCTCTTTAACATATTTTTTGTCGCTATCACTTAATACTCCCACACATTTCACCTCAGAGTTCAATTTTAATTTTTCAAATCACTAAATTTCTAGGTCGTATATAACATTTTTGGATAATGTTGTGACATAGTAGTCATAAATTAACAAAAGTGTAACATTATTAATATAAGCATACTAAAGCCCAAGCTCATTAGCAACACTCTTTAAACCTTCTAGAGCAAGCTCAATAGCTTTTTCTAAGCCAAGATTTAGCTTTTCACACCAAAGTATGCGTTCTCTACTTACTCTTCTGGCAAATGACTTATCTTTGAATTTTGAAACTACACTTTTGACTTTGACTTCCTCTAGTTTTTTATTGGGCATTACGAGTGCTGTGGCTACTATAAGACCTGAAAGCGCATCAGCTACTATTAGTGCAATTTCGAGTTTAGATCGTGGCTCTCCGGAATTATTATTCTCAAAATTATGTCTTTTTATTGCGAGTAAGGACTCCTCGTCTAACACATCTTTAAGGATTTCTGCGGACTTTAGTCCATGAGTTTTAGGATCATTTTTTGTAACTTCATAGTCGATATCGTGAAGTAATCCCACAATTTCCCATTTATTTTCGTCTTCACCAAAAAATTTTGCATATGAGCGCATTATGCTTCCGACAGCAATCATATGTTTAATCAGATTTTCTGTTTTTACATGCTTCTTTATGAGCTCAATTGCATCCTCTCTTTTCAAGGCTAACACCTCAAGACAATACGCTTCTCATCTTACAATGCAACTATAGTTATCTACGTTATTACAGTTTTCTTTACTTATTGAATCCACTAAAAAATCCTCATCACTCTGAGCGACTTTATTGTACGTCCTCAACAGTATCTCATAAGCTTATAAGAGGGTAGCCGAAACTCTTATTTCTCAAAGCTTTCTTAGATACTAATGCGGTGCGTGACCGGGGTACAATGAAGAATTCAGCCTTGTCTGAACATGTGATGACTGATGGGCGGACTGAGGCCTCGGTCCCCCCGCCATCAGTTCTTTACGTTTGTAATAGGAAACGTTAAATCTCAAATCGATCTTAAATTTTTAGTTTAATTTGAGAGGGGGTAATAATGGAGTTTAAGGTCAAGGATTTATCTCTAGCTGATAAAGGGAAAAAGAAAATAGAATGGGCAGAAAAACATATGCCAGTACTTTTGGAAATTCGAAAGAGATTTTCAGAAGAAAAGCCTTTTGAGGGGATTACCATAGGAGCATGCCTTCACGTTACAAAGGAAACTGCAGTTTTAGTAAAGACTTTGAAGGCTGGAGGCGCTGAAGTATATCTTGCTGGGAGCAATCCTTTATCTACTCAAGATGATGTTGCAGCTGCTCTAGTGGAGGAGGGAATACACGTATTTGCGTGGAGAGGAGAAACTACTGATGAATATTTTTGGGCAATTGACCAAGTTCTAAATGCATCACCAAATATTTTAATTGATGACGGTGCAGATTTACACGCTACAGCGCATCAAAGATATAGAGAAAAACTGGAAGAGGTAATAGGCGGTACTGAGGAGACTACAACCGGGGTAATAAGGCTAAGGGCAATGGAAAAAGATGGTGTTTTAGAGTATCCTATAGTGGCAGTTAATGACTCCTATACAAAGTATTTGTTTGATAATAGATATGGAACTGGCCAGAGCACGATAGACGGAATTTTGAGAGCCACGAACATATTATTGGCCGGAAAGGTCTTTGTTGTTGCCGGATATGGTTGGTGTGGACGAGGAATAGCAATGAGAGCAAGAGGAATGGGTGCTCGAGTAATTATAACAGAAGTAGATCCGATAAAGGCTTTGGAAGCTGTTATGGATGGATTTGAAGTAATGCCAATGTCAGAAGCCGCAAAGATAGGAGATATTTTCATCACTGCTACTGGAAACATTAGAGTAATAGATACCGAACACATTAAACTTATGAAGGATGGAGCAATTCTTGGCAATTCGGGACACTTTAATGTGGAAATAAACGTTGAAGGTTTAGAGAAAATCGCTAAAGCCAAGCGTATAATAAGAGAAAACTTAGTGGAGTACGATTTAGGAGATAAGAGGGTATATCTGATCGGTGAAGGGCGTTTAGTGAACCTTGTAGCGGCAGAGGGACATCCTAGCGAAGTAATGGACATGTCATTTTCTAATCAAGCATTAGCTGCCAAATATCTTCTGGAGAATAAAGGAAAACTAAAGAACGAGGTTATTAGATTACCTAGAGAAATAGATGAGGAAATAGCGAGACTAAAGTTAGTATCTATGGGAATCAAAATTGACGAAATGACAGAAGAACAGAAAGAATATTATTCTTCATGGAAAATCTAAAACTCTAAAAAACCTTTAAATAGAGGTCTAGCATCTTACTAAGGTTGATTACATCACCTTGAATACTCTTCATTAATAGTTTAGGATCTAATGTTTGAGGGGCGAGTATTTACATAACACTCTCATCCCTAGAGAGACTCCTCATAACAAAGCTAAGGTGATGGGGATGAAGGAGATCATAGTAGAGCGCCTATCTCCTACTATAGATGCAGATTCACTTATAATACCGATTAACACTACTGGTCACATATTAATACCTGAGTTCTACAAGTACTTAGGAAAAACTATTCGAGATCACTTATTGAAAGCGTTGGAAACTTTTGGAGGAGAACTTCCTGAAGGATACGTCCTCGAGGCAAGGAATGTTAAAGGATTTAAGTCAAGAACAATATACTATGTCTCCATATCAAAAGAAGTAAACCCAACGGAGTATAATAGTGACGATGTGAGGCTATATTACCGAGCAGCAATAAGAAAGGCCAGGGGAGACGGAATGCACAGTTTAGCACTATCGCCCCCATATTCTAATAACAAAAAGATATTGGAAGAAATCATCAAGGTTTTGATTAAAGAAATAAGACCGTATATAGACTTCTTTGATAAAGTTTATTTTCTATACTATTCTGCACTAATAAGAGATCTAATTACGACAAACCTTGATCTCTTAAATCCTATGTGATCCCTTCTCTCTTATTTTTAAGAG
>CBEVQP010000098.1:0-4501 GCA_965552035.1 uncultured Thermoplasmata archaeon
ATTCGATATAATGGTCAGCATCTATGTGAAAGACACTTTATAGAATTTGTTGAGAGAAGGTTTAAGAGAGAATTGAGAAAACAGCTTGATTTAAATAAATACAAAAGAATTGCAGTAGCAGTTTCCGGCGGCAAGGATTCCATGACCCTGCTGCGTCTTATGCTAGATGTTCTCGGAGAAAGAAGAGATGTTAGTGTCTATGCAATCTTAATTGACGAAGGCATAAAAGGATATAGAGATCGCGCTCGAAAAATCGCAGAACAAGCTTTTAGAGACTGGTCAGTGGAATATTACATCGGAGAATTTGAAGAGCTTATTGGGTATCCTCTAGATGCTATAGCTAAAATAGACTCCGAACTAAGTCCATGCACATATTGCGGAGTATTTAGAAGGTATGCCGTTAATAAAATCGCAAGAGAGACCAAAGCTGATGTAATTGCTACGGGACACAACTTAGATGATGTAGCACAAACATTTATTATGAATGTAATGAATGGTGACGTGAGAAGAACTATTCGTACAGGGCCACACATTTTCTTCCAAGAAGGACTAATTCCTAGGATTTACCCTCTCATGAGAATACCTGAGAATGAGATATTTTTATACGCTCTACTTAGAAACATACCATTTTACCATGGAGGATGTCCATACGCTACTACTGGGGAGAGATACTTCTTCAGAAAAATCGTTTATGAGAGAGAATCTTCAAAGCCCGGTACCCGTCACGCTATAGTAAATTACTATGAAAAAGCAAAAAAGTGCTTAATAAAGTGTTATCCTCCCGAGAAACTTGTCCCTTGTAAAGTATGTGGAGAGCCTACCTCGTCAAAAGAGCCAATATGCCAAAAATGTAAGCTAGTAAGAAGGATTAGAAATCTTACTTTCAAAATATAGGGATAGGGCTTGCTCGCACCATATTGCATACCCCTTCTCCTGATTTATTGTCGTCCTATAGGCTAAAACTCACTAAGCTTTCTTATTATCTCGCTATCAAAACCCTCGTCATCAAATCCATCAGTGAGCGATTCCTCTTCCTTTGCGATCTTTTTAGAGTCTTCTTTGAAGAGTAGAACTGAGTCTTCTGAAATTCCTGATGCTATGCCAACAATCCTATCTCTTGTCATCATTTTACTAATTTCTCTGTGAGTTATGTTAGCCACAAACGCCTTATGAAAGGGTGAGTCGTAGTTGTTTGCAATTTCTATGTAGTCGTATTTAATTTCTGCATATTCGCCAAATAATGAGGAAAGTGCTTTCTGGAAGTTTGTATAAAAGCCCATGGTAACGCCACGATAAGCTAGGAAGAATACATAGAAAATAGAGGAATACCTCACATCGACGTCAGCAAATGGACTTTGAAGAAGTTTTCTTACGGCTTCCATAACGTTATCTCCGTTTAAGGTTGAGGAATAAGTATCTGGAATTTCCCAATGGAGAAGAGTTGCAAAGCTCTCCCTCTTACTAAAGGCATTCTTCAGATCCTCATTGTCTACGTTAATAATGCCAACTGAGAACTTTGAAAGAAGTAATGCCGAAACAGCATCGACAATCTTATGATTAACTTCACGAAATCCCTCAGTCACTTTCTTATAGGCCACTCTTGGGTCCTTAAACAGTTTTTCATTATCTACGAGAACTATTGGATGATCTATGCTTCTATAGTATTTCTGTATATATTGTATAGCACGCTTCCTTCTAGTTCCTTCAGATTCGGCAGGAATTATTACGATAGGCATAACAGGAGCGTCATGAGCTACTTTGTCTACGCTATCCATTATATGGGGAAATATTCCTGTACCCGTGCCCCCGCCAAACCCAGTGATAACAATCACAAAAGTGGAGTTTTCAATGACGCTCTCCACATCTCTCGCTCTAGATCTGTACCATCTGCCCACCCTATCTACATCTCCTCCGCTACCCCATTCGCCAACAGCTATCTTAGAAGTGTTTGAAAGATTTCTTTTGCTCCTGAGATGTGACTTTTCAGAATTAATGGCCAAAAAGTTAATGTCAATATAAGCGGAACTATCTTCTTGTATCCTTATTCCAAGAGGAGTGTTCTGAACAATCGGTGACATTCCCACTTCAGTCTCAATTTCAGAATTTAACCTTGAAAACAGGACCTCTCTTAAATATCCGGCCATTTGATCTACAATATTTGATCCAGCACTGCCTATTCCTATAATTGATATTTTTTCGTATGTGGTCTCTTCATCGGCTTCTATATCATAACTAAGAGACTCAGCATATGGATAATTTGTTTTAGACACCCTATCACCCCTCACTCATCTGTTTTCATAAAGTATTCTTTTCTTATCATCTCAAAGGCGTTGCCTCGAAGTTCATTTAGTTTCTTTAAAGCTTTGGGCATAAAATCTCTAATTGCGTCCCTTATGAAGTCACTTCTGTTTACATACAAACCTGTAGCAACAAGTTGGTCAATAAACTCAACCTGCTGCTTGGGAAGTCTAACAGAGATTTTAACAAGATCGCTATGACTGGGACTCAATAATATCACCACCATTAACTCTAGGAGGAATATTCTACGCCAGATCATTTGAAGGTTCGGAAATACCCTAAGGGGGTTAACCTCGACTACTGAAATACGCCAAAGTACTCCAACTGTAAGACATTGTCCGACAAATATTATTTGGTCAAAAAAATATTTATATATTATTGTATTGTGCAATGAACTATCGTGATAATTTTGGCATTACATCCTAAAGCCGTTCAGCAATTTCACCAGGTGGAGATACATATCGATAGTGGAACCTGACAAAATTATACCAGAGGATAAACATAGAAATAACTTAGCATCGGGAGGTAGCAGGGGGAATACAAGGACCAAGGTTCTTACTTCTGAAGGTATACCAAAGACAATTCGTCCGCTTCTTAGCAGTCTTGAGCCATCGTTTAAAACTGTTCCTTGACTCTAAAGTTACATGAGCAAAATTAAGTCTTAAAGAGCTAAAGAAGGACTTGTACCAAGATTTTCTATCAACAAAAAACGAGCTGGCTCTCACATGATTTTTAAGGCAATTAGTACTCTGTTTTTAACTGTGAGGTGTTTTTAGTTGGTAAACTGCTTTTGCTACTTTTTATACTACCTCCCAGACTGTTGGTGGCTGATTTCTAGTATTCTGGTGATATGCTTGTAACTTAAACCATGTAGGTAGACTTATTGCTCTGATTTTCTTTTCTGCTAGTATCTTGTTGCGGCGAGAAGATTTTAAGAGTGATGTCGCCCGTAAATAAATGGGTTCAGCCTTCGTGATTTCCTTATCTTTTCTGAAGTATTACCAGTAGCTTAAGCCTAACATCCTACTACCTATCTTGGATAGTATAGCTCTTTTCTACTACAAGCAAAATTGTCATTGCTGGAGTTAAGATGATAAGAACATCTGGTTTTAAGAACATCTGGTTTGCTGTAAAACCTCCTCAAGAAAATTATAAGAAGACACGGACTCATAAACATGGAAAATTAATGCGATAAGCTTAAATACGCAAACTTTTTACAAATGGTCCCCTTAGTAGGAGGGCTCTTAATGGGGACTCTCTACCAAAGGAAATTTATACTGGACCTTTAACAGCAGAGGAGGTTTCTGATTTACCTAATGGGCATGAGATCATATATGACCCATATGTTGTTGAGCTAAAACTTAAAAATACTTCCTCATTATCTAATACGCAGAATATCGGTTACCGATATATCAACTAATATCCTTAAAAAGGAGGCCCTGCTATTGAGCTTTGACATCATACTGGGGTGATTCTCGTGAAAACATCGGACGCGACCTTAAATGAAGCGGAGATAATAGACTACCTCCATAAAGTGATGGACAGTAAGTTTGCAAATTTCATTCTTAAGGAAGTAACTGAAGTAAAGAAATTGGAAAGAGCTTTTGGCATATATGCGGGTGTTATAAAGCCTAAAGGTGTTAGGGAGAAGTTGCATGCAAAAATTGTCGGTGAAGCCATTGAAAAAGGAGCTGAAAAGTTTGGTGTAAGCGCAGATATTATTAAAAATCTTCTCAAGGATCCCTATATGCAAAAGGGTTTTGCGGTGGTAGTAAGGAGTATAGCGGAGTATGGCATCACAAAACCTCAGAGACTAATTGCGCCTTTTATGGTCGTATGGGACTTTACAAAGCAATGCAATCTTAAATGCAAGCACTGCTATGCAAATGCCTCGCCTTATCCTGCCCCGGATGAGTTAACTTTGGATGAAAAACTAAATATTGTAGATCAACTTGATGAAGCGGGTGTTGCGGGATTATCTTTCTCGGGGGGAGAACCTCTGGCAAACAAAGATTTTTGGAAGGTTGCTGAATACGCTGCCTCAAAAGGTTTTTATATTGCAGTTGCAACAAATGGAACATTGATAACAGAAAAGGTTGCAAAAAGATTGAAAGAGGTTGGAGTGAGGTATGTCGAGGTTAGTTTAGACGGTCCAAACGCTGAAATCCATGACAAGTTTAGAGGAGTTGATGGAGCATTTGAG
>CBEVQP010000099.1:0-4461 GCA_965552035.1 uncultured Thermoplasmata archaeon
CTCCTGGGGCATACGCGGGATCAATCCCATCCATATCTAAGGTCAAGTAAATAGGTTTATCGCCAGCTTTTTCTTCAATTTCTTTTACAACTTTCATCAAACCCAAAGTCTTTAACTCGAAAGAATCGTATAAGTACAACCTTTTGTTTTCATTCATAATTTCCTTGAAATAGTTCATTTCCTCTGGAGATACCGATCTTACCCCAATTATAGCCATATTCTCTAATCCTATAATTTCTGAGATTCGTCTCATTACACATGCATGAGAATAAGGATCTCCTAAGTATTCGTCTCTAAAATCTGCATGTGCATCAATAGATATTACAAACGGCTCTATACCAGCTCTTTTAATGCCATGAATTGCTCCAAGTGTAATGGTATGCTCGCCACCTAGTCCTATTGGGAACTTTTTCTTTGATATTATATCCTCTACAACAAAGCCTACAGACTCTATCATTGACTTAGGATCACCAAATTCTCCAATATCGCCCATATCATGAATGGGAATATCCCTTAGATCTATGTTTTCTCTAAAAACCAAGCTTTCGAAATTGTAGGAAGCTCTTCTTATTTCATCTGGAGCAAAACGTTGTCCTGTTCGAAATGAGGCAGACCTATCGTAAGGAACGCCATAAATAACAAATTTTGAATCAGAAAAATTGGAGAGGGCGTCTGCAAACGCTTTCATAGATGTCAAGCCCTCGTGATTTTCATCTTGCCCATTGACACTATGTACTGAACCTCCTTCCCTGGCTGAAGTCTTTGAGCCATTTCGGGATCGTCTGGCATGGGCATCTCAAATGTCTCGTATGTCTCAAGGTCCATAATTTGAACTGTATTGCCCATTACTGCAATTACCTGTCCCTGTCTTTTATCTACTATCGGTACTTTTACCTTTTCCTTAACAGGAGCTACCATACTTCTCTTTTGACCGTCAAAAAGTCCTATAGCTACTATTCTTGCCTTTGCATCTCCATGTTTGCCGGGCTTTGAAACACTCATTTCAACTATGCGACAAGGTTCATCGTCAATGACTATATAAGCTCCAGCTCTGAGTTCCCTTACCTCTTTCAGGGTAAACGACACATACGACACCTCCTAATAACAAAACCTTGAGTCTTAAGATATCCCAAAGAGCCTTAATATTAAATTGATTTGGGCTATATAATATTATAACTTGAAGAATGTAGAAACGTAACATAATCTACTGCACAAAATATGACCACAATAAATAATAGCCCATATTAAGATTCCTTTTCGGTGATGTTGATGGTTAATCCTCAAGAACTAGAAAAAAAGGTTTTAGAAGCCTTGAAAACTGTTATTGATCCTGAAATAGGTCTAAGTCTCGTTGATATGGGACTTATTAAAGAGATAACTGCAGACGAAGAAGGCAATGTTTACATAAAAATGACTCTCACCACTCCTGGATGTCCGCTTGCAAATCTTCTGCTAATGTCCGTAGAAGATGCTGCAAGATCTGTAGAAGGCGTTAAAGACGTTAAAGTGGATCTTGTATTTTAAGCAAATTTGCTAGATGCCATTTTCGATAAATTCAGTTTCTTATCTTTAGCATTAATTTTTTCTTATAACAGTTCTTCACAAATAAAGCATAGCTTATTTATTACCCTTAGCATCTTTAAATAATGCATGTTTGGATGTTTAAGAGTCTTTGTTAATAATTCTCAAACAATTAATTCCAACAATAGGTCTTTAGGGGAGGTATAAATGAGCTACAAAAAAATTGTTGAAAAGTATAATCTCAATGCAGGTGACCGAATAAAAATTATAACAGACGATGTTGTGTTCGAAGGCATATTAATTCCCAAAAACGAGTTTAGCGATGAGGATATTATCCTGTTAAAACTTGATAATGGCTATAATGTTGGAATCTCCATTAAAAAAATAAAGAATATAAAAATAATTAGTAAAGGAGAGTTCAAAGAGGCCTATGAAGTTTCTGAAACAAAAACTGCTTCTAAGGGTCTTCTTTCCTTCATAGGTACGGGAGGCACTATTGCTTCCTACGTGGATTATAAAACAGGTGCTGTACATTCAAAAATGAGTATTGATGCTCTTTTAGATACTTACAAGCCTTTAAGAAATATTAAAAACATCAGAATAAGACAAGCCATGAGCAAATTTAGCGAGAACATGACACCAGAAGACTGGTCAATTATTGCAAAAACCATTAAAGAGGAATTCGATAATGGGGTTCAAGGCATCGTAGTTCTTCATGGGACTGATACAATGTCATATACTGCTGCAGCTCTTTCTTTTATGTTAAAAAATCTACCAGGACCAGTAGTTTTGGTAGGTTCCCAAAGATCTAGTGACAGACCATCCACAGATGCTTATTTAAACGTCCTATGCGCTTCTAATGTAGCCCTAAACTCAGATATTGGTGAAGTTGTTGTAGTAATGCATGCAACAACATCTGATGAATTTTGTTATGTCCATCGTGGAGTAAAAGTAAGAAAGATGCACTCAAGTAGAAGAGATGCATTCAGGAGTATTAACTCGCCTCCTATCGCAAAGGTAACCCCCAACACTATAGAATACCTCTCTGATTATAACAAATCCTCGAAAGGGCCTGTCGAAGTAGACTCTAAGTTCGAGAAAAATGTAGGACTAATTTATTACTATCCTGGAATGACTCCAGAGATGCTGAGAACTCTCTACGGAATGTACCAGGGTTTAGTCATAGCAGGCACGGGTCTTGGTCACGTTCATGAGAACCTTATACCTATAATAAAGGAGGCTACTGACGCCGGTAAGCCCACAGTTATTACTACACAATGTCTGTATGGCCGGGTCAATCTTTATGTATACTCCACCGGAAGAAGGCTTTTAAAGGCAGGAGTGATTCCAGGCGAAGATATGCTCCCTGAAGTCGCTTACATTAAACTTATGTGGGTTCTTGGACACACTAAAGACCTTAGTAAAGTAAGGGAATTAATGTTGATGAACTTAAGAGGAGAAATTTCTGAGAGGAGGGTTATAGATGAATTATTCTGAGCTTGGCCTTAAAGTAGGTCTTGAAATACATCAACAGCTAAATACAAAAAAGTTATTTTGTAATTGTCCCTCAAAATTAGTTGAAAGTGATGAGATAAAAGCTATAAGGGAGCTTCATGCCGTAAGAAGCGAGATTGGAGAAATTGATGTTGCAGCCCTTGAAGAAGAAAAGAAGGGTAAAAAATTCAAATATATATCCCCCTCTGAAGCGACATGTCTTGTAGAGCTCGATGAAGAACCGCCCCATGAGGTAAATAAAGAGGCTTTAGATGTTGCCCTTACAGTGGCACTAATGCTTAATGCAAAAATTATTGATGAAATACACTTCATGCGAAAAATAGTTATTGATGGCTCCAATCCTTCAGGCTTTCAGAGAACAGCTCTAATTGCCGTTGAAGGTAAAGTCAAGGGTATAAGGATAAAAACAATTTGTCTAGAAGAAGAGGCTGCTCGAAAAGTATCGGACGAGGGACAATATGTTACTTATAACTTAGACAGGATGGGTATTCCCCTTATTGAAATTGCCACATACCCAGACATTAATGATCCAAACCAAGCTAGAGAAGTAGCAGAAGAAATAGGGCTTATTTTGAGAAGTACTAAAAAAGTAAAAAGAGGTATAGGAACAATAAGACAAGACCTCAATATTTCCATAAAAGATGGTGCAAGAATTGAAATAAAGGGCGTTCAAGAGCTTGATTTGATCCCTGTCATTATTGAAAAGGAAGTAGAAAGGCAGCTACATCTAATAAACCTAAAAAAAGAGCTAAATAAAAGACTTAAAAAAGAGGACCTGAAATTCGAACCTAAAGACGTTTCAGATGCATTTAAGAACACAAAATCGAAATTTATAAAGAGAGCTCTTTCCTCAGGATTGAAAGTATATGCCCTAAAACTTCCTAAAATGGCGGGACTTCTTTCGCTCGGCGGAGACTACCGACTAGGAAGAGAGTTATCATCCTACGTAAAAGTAAAGGTAGGTCTAAAAGGTATTTTGCACTCTGATGAGCTTCCAAATTATGGAATATCTATTGAAGAGGTAGAAAATGTTAAAAGACTTCTTGAAGCGTCAAGTGATGATGCTTTTGTTCTTGTAATAGCTGACGAGACTAAAGCAATTGATGCTCTAAGAGTAGTACATGAAAGAGTTCTATTAGCATTTGATGGTGTTCCGGAAGAGGTCAGAAGGGCGCTGCCAGATGGAAACACAGAATATATGCGTCCTCTCCCCGGTGCAGCAAGAATGTATCCAGAAACTGACGTGCCCCCTATAAGAGTTCCCGAGAGTTATATAGAATCTCTTAAAGCAAAACTTCCGGAAAAGTTTGAAGACAAAGTAAAAAGATTTATAAAAGAGTACTCAATCAGCGAGGACTTTGCAAAAACGATTGTAAGACGTGGTTTTGACGATTTATTTGAAGCTTCTGTGAAAATGGGAGTTGC
>CBEVQP010000100.1:0-4357 GCA_965552035.1 uncultured Thermoplasmata archaeon
TTTTGGGCTGTAGGAACTGTATATATGAGCTTAACACTCTTGCCCTCTTTTTTGAGTTCCTTTAATTTCTCTTCAAGAATATCTACCCTCATACCCTCTTTGTCTATAGGTACTACTTCAAAAGTAGGATCAGAGTATGAAAACGCATTTATTGCTGCCAAGTATGTGGGCGCTTCCGTAATAACTATGTCGCCATGGTTTATGAAAACTCGCGCCACTAGGTCTAGGCCCTGTTGAGAACCCGTTGTGATAACAACGTTGTCTATACCCTCAATAGTCTTAAATCCATCTCTTTGAAGCATTTCTACTATGTACTCACGAAGAGGCGTGTAACCTTCTGTTGTTCCATATTGTAAGGCCTCTTCACCCAGCTTTCTATTAGAAAAAATTGCGTTCATAATTTCTTTCATCTCATCAACCGGAAAGGTCTTTGGGTCCGGCATGCCGCCTCCAAAAGAGATTATATCTCCGCGCTTAATCCACTTTAGAAGTTCTCTAACCTCTGAAGCCTTGAGTTTTTTCCCTAGATCAGAGTAAAACTTTTCCGCATCTATCATATAACCACCAAAGACCGACATATGCTAGAGTTAAGAATTTAATATCTGCAACCTATAGTTGTGTGCTAATAATTTAATTTAGTATTTTCTGATTGATAATTAATTAAATCCTGTATATTGTCATTTGCAACCAATAAGTATGGTATAACGCCATAGGATTACTGAGGATTTTTCAAAATGAGTTTTTCAATAACCCTTATGAATATTTGCTGCTCTTGTAGTATACAGAGTGTGTATTGCTCTTTACTATTGTTTTTAGTGGGGCCGGGGCCGGGATTCGAACCCGGGTCACGGGGTCCACAGCCCCGCAGGATTTACCAGGCTACCCCACCCCGGCCATCATCTCTATGTCCTTATTTTCAACTATATCTTATATAAAAAGTTTCATGGCACCCGAAAGGCTAAAAAGACATGCAATCTCATGACACTCAAAAAGAATCTTCAATGTTTATAAGCTCAAAGAAGTGTTACAACATTAAAACCATACTTAGGGGGCCTCTGGGTGGTTTCAGAAGCCCTTAGAAAAGTTACAAAAAGAGTTTCAAAATATTTTGGAATAATTCTTCTTACTATCATCATTTCCTCTGCTTTTTCCTATTTTATGGCAATTTACAATGATAATTTCGAAAATTCTATCATTATGGAATTTATGATAAAACACAGACGTGATCCCGACATTCAAGAGCTGTTGGAAGAAGGTGGTTTTGAGAATTATATTAAAGCAAAGAATCTAATAGAAAAGCGGGCCAAAGAGGATCTTGAGAGAGTTAGAAATAGTTCTCTTTCGATGATTGAATACTCTTTTAGACGCGCAGTAGAGATTCTCTCCTTTAAGTTATATGTAACTGAGTTTGATATAGTAAAAAGGAGCTTTATCTACTCATTGGCTTCGATCACAGCTATTTTAGTACCAATGACTGTATTAGGCATTATTCTTGGAGCGCTCAGTACAAAAAATGAGAGAGGATTCTTAAGCAAAATAATAATGTTTCTTGGACCAGCCATGACCTCCTTGCCCGTATGGTGGATAGCAATTTTAATCGTATTTAATCTTATTGTGCTAAACATCCTTGTAATAAAGACGTTCTTCCATCCAGAAGCTTTTTCATGGGATATTATTTCGAAAAAACTCTTAATAATTGGACTTTCGTCCGGATTAATAGGGATGTTTCCCGTGGCCCACATAACAAGAAGTGTGATGATACGAGAAAAAGGAAGTGACTATGTAACTCTTTTTAGGGCTATTGGGTTAAACGATAGAAAAATATCAAGAAAAATACTTAGAACTACCCTTCCAGGAGTTGCATCTGGCATTCTCTCTATGACAACTGAAATTATGGTTATGCTAATAGGTCTTGAAATTACATTAGCCTATCCCGGCATAGGATATCTCCTTTATAGTTCATTCAAAGTCACTATAGCATCGATGAATGGTGATAATATCGTAATGGTGACGTTTCTCCCAGAATTATTTATTGTGGGAGCGTATTTATTTGCAATAATCTATGCTATCGTTGATATCATCCTTGAAATCATAGTTCTTTGGTTAACTCCATACGAGACAGTGTAGCGTGAGGGGATTTAAAGTGATTAGATCTCGTGGCATATTTGTTATTGGCATAGTACTCTTTGCAACGCTCCTCATAATAACTTATGCTACTCCTATCGTTTCTGAGGAGGATTATTCCTATATCAGATTTTGGCTCCTCCATTATCCCTACAAAAATAGTAACAACCCCATCCTAGCACCCCCCACGTTTATTAACATTTTTAGTTCGAAAAAATATGCGCTTACCACGGACCTCTATCTCGATTACACTAAGGTGTTTTCATACGGTTCCTATCAAGTAATTGAGGGATACATAAACTACACGCTTAACGCAGATGTTCCTCCCCGAAATTTCATCGTTGAAGTAGAGCTTAACTTTAGTGGTACTCCCGGGATCAAAATAATCAAAGTGCTCTTGATAAGACCAGATAACATCACACTGAAGGGGTTCGTAGAAAGTGTAGAAGATCAGTCAGAGCATTATATAATAAAACTAACGTCGTCAAACTTCTATGAAAGTTTGCGACGTGAATATCTGAAAAGAGGATATAAAGAGGCTATCAAGAATCTGAGCGAGTTTGCAAAGCCTGAAGCAATATTCATGAATGAAACATTCTATTCCCTAAAGGGAGAGTACAAATTTCTGATAAAAATTCTCTTTTTGAACAGTAATGACCTCTCAAAAAATGTATTTGAAAACGTTCATGTAAGAATTCTTGGCTCATGTCATGGGATTATGGGTACAGACTTCCTTGGAAGAGACGTATTTATTACTGTGATGGAGGCCGGTAGGCAAACAATAACGGTTGCCATTTTTACTGCCCTTATCTCGTCAACAATAGGTCTCGTCCTAGGAGCATACGCTGGTTCCGTTGACAACATTATCTCAAAAACTTTAAGGGTGATAATCGATTCTGTAAACTCTCTCCCATACATTCCACTCATTGCCATCTTTATTTGGAGCATCGGAAGTACGTTCTCTACAAGCGTTCAAGTTCCGTGGTGGGTATTAGCATTAGTTATTTCTCTATTTCTTTGGGGAAGGCCTGCAAAAGGTGCGGTTGGCATTTCTTCAAAAATTTCTCAAGAACAGTTTATTGAGGCTTCTAGAGCTATGGGAGCGAGTAATGTAAGGGTTGTCTTTAAACACATCTTTCCTAACATTTTAGAGTACTATTTTTCTTCAATAATACTATCAATTCCTCGAGCCGTCCTAGTAATTGCCCTAATAGGGATTATGGGCGTGTCTATAGGACCCAACATAGGAACCTACTTTGCGCAGGTGGTTTCACCTGACACATTCACAGCACGTGCCTGGTGGCCCATACTCTTCCCAATTATTTATATAGGCCTCTTTGGATTCTCGGTTGGAATCATAGCATATTACTTCGAGGAAAACTACAGAAAGACGCTATGATTATTTGAAAATAGCAAGAACAATCAAAAGTACACCAACCAGCCCTACAAGGAGTCTAATATAAATGTTATACGCTATACCAATAAAAAACCAGCCTAGACACGGAACTATAATTCCAGGAATGCCTATTATATCTTCACAAGAAACTATCCACGGGTCTTCAACATCGTTTGCATCACCTTTTGTTTTAAATCCTTCTGCCGTAATACTTACAATCCTATGGACTACTATGACGCTTCCACGTTTGTAGGCAACTACCTCGCCAATATTTAGATCGTCTGGACTTATCCTTTTTATGAAAAGCATATCTCCCTTGCTAAGAGTTGGTTCCATACTTCCCGTAAGCACTACTTGAGGCGTTAATATATATCCTCTTGCAACAAGATTTCCTATGAACCCTGCAAGTCCTATAATTATCAAAAGAATTGCAATAACCGTTTTCTTATGTCCCTTTATCCATGTTTGAACGTCTTCAGCAATTCTTTTATAAGTTTCTTTTTCGAAGGCGTAAAGAGCTATGACCATAGTAAGTGCTGTTGCTATAAAATAGATAATAGCAGTTGTCATAAAGTGATAAGCCACGATTATTGGTGACGCGATGATAAAAATTTGATATGGGGCTCTAAAGGCCAAAGACGATGTGGGACTTATATTACTAGACAAAGAAACATATCCGACAACTATTCCCATAAAAAACATTGGAATAATCCTTGAGAGGGTATTTCCAATAATATCCTGTAAAGGCATGTTAGGAAATGTTCTGAAAATAAAATACGCGTTAATAAGTACAAAAGAAAGCGTTGATATGCTCAAAGCCATTTCTTTCGATTTTTT
>CBEVQP010000101.1:0-4352 GCA_965552035.1 uncultured Thermoplasmata archaeon
TCCTCTTTTCGCTCATCTTCTAACGCATCAACTATGTAAGCAAACTCAAGCTTTTTACCCAAAGTCTCACAAGTTCTTTTGATTTCATCTAACTTCCCTTTTGGTAAAGAGTCTGTATCATAGAGGAGCCTTCCTATTAAGGTTGATTTACCATGATCTACATGGCCTACAAAGGCTAAGTTTAGCATTTTCATATCACGAATCTGAATAAAATCCACATTCCTGAAAGTATAGCAAGTAAGCCAACAATTTTTCTTAATAACCCTATCTTAAATTTACTGCAAAGGTAGGGTCCAGCCAATCCCCCGAGTATTGCGCCTATTGAAAGATATAGTGGAAAGTAAACATTTGGAATTCCATTTAATGATACATAAAGCAAAAAAGATGTTAAGCAGATTGGGAATTCGGCATAGGTCGTGGTTGCTATAGAAGCTCTTGGATCTAAGCCACCTAAAATTTTCCCTGCAGAAGTTATAGGACCGAATCCTCCTCCACTGAACGCTTTATTAAATGACGAAATAACTCCAATGAGGTAAATCTTCCACCATTTAAATCTAAATTGAAATTTGGTTAAGCAAAGCACGCCCATAAGAATTACTAAGATTCCCACGTAGAGTCTGAGGAAATCTCTTGGGATACGAACCGCTAAAAATACTCCCACGAAAGCAGCAATCAAACCTGGTAAAACTATTGCTAGAGTAACCTTCGTATGCTTTGTTAGCCCGTTGAAGTCTGCATTCTTGAATTTATGGTGAGAAAATGTCCCTACAAGTCCGCCTAAAGCTTGTGAAACGAGAATGGAAGGAATAACTAATAAAGGGTCGAAACCCAAGCCTATCAGCAAAGGAGATAGAAGAGTCCCATACATCATCCCTAACGAACTGTCAATCATCTCCATAATGAACGCCAACGGGATAAGCAATAATTCAATCATAATAACCACTTTGGATTTCTATGTTTAATGACGGACCTGACATGTTCAAAAAACTTTCTGCTGGAGACAACTGTTATATATACTCTGTCTTTATGAACTGTAGTAGAAATTTCCAACTTCTTTAACAACTTACTAACAAATTCATTTTTCTTAGGGTTATACCCACAGATAATAGGTACACCACCAGGAGTTAAGTATCCATCTGAGTCATATAATCCTTTGAGGTACTCCCAGGCAACATTTTCTCTGAGTAACCAAGAAAGTTTTTTCTTATCATCCATTGAATGGTACCATTCAACCAAAAGCTTAGAGGACGCCCACACAACCCATTTCTTTCTTTTTTTATTGAATTTCATATGAGCATTTAACCCTATTCTTCTTAATGTTTTAGTAAACTTTTCTGCAAATTCTTTAGTTACAGTTTCTAGACCTACTGTCCTCTTTCTATCAGTATATCCATCTCCATCAAGAACACCGAGAACATATGCTAAATCCTTTTTTCTTTCAAATCTGGGCTTTATCATTTTTAAGGCTGCTAATTTTCTCAATCTTTCTACAACTTCCTTACTTCTTCTGACTTCTTCTTTCTTCCTCGCTATTCCGAGTGTTAGTGCTTTTAGTTTGATGGCTTCCCAACTTCTTTCTGGTAATAGGCTGCAAAGCTTCTCTTTTGGTAGTTTAAGGTAATATTTTTTCAGTATTTTTTCTTCCTCTTTTGACCATTTTTTATGCCCTCTTGTAGGGATACCATACTCCTTCATTAGCTGAGAAATTCCAGATTGTCCCCATCCAAATCTTTTTCCAATTTCTTTTTGTGTTAGACCCATTGCATATAGTCTCATGATTTCATCCTTAGGTAGTCTTTTCTTCTTCATGTCATGTTGTTATGAGTTTTTATAATATAGATGTTGCGATTATTAGGAAGATTCATAAATATCCCAAACTTCTGAGCTTGAGCATCATATATTCTTTCTCCTTATCTTGAACTCTGCCAGCTCTCTCAGCTATTTTTGTGGTTTCCAACTCTTTAATTATTTCGTCAACATTTCTCGCGTTAGATCTTATCGGCACACAGCACGGCTCACAGCCTAAGCTTCTGTACCTATAATTAGGCTTTCTAGTACCTGAAAAATAGAGTGGATTCACTGGAATTTTCTCTTTTTTGATATAATGCCAGATATCTATCTCCCTCCACCATAACATCGGATGGACACGCAAATGGGTTCTGGTTTCGTCCAGCTTAACTGTAAAGTGTTCCCATAACTCAGGAGGTTGCTCTTTGTAAAGCCACTTAGAATCATGTGTACGAGGTGAAAATGTTCTTTCCTTCGCTCTAATCGCGTGTTCATCTCTCCTTATAGCTACCAGTAAAGCTTTAAATCCGTGTTTCTGGATACATTGCTTGAGCGCTTCTGTCTTGAGAGCACTACAACATATAAATCTTCCTCTCTCTGGGCCCATTCCTTCTTTAAGAGCTTTTTCATTTTTCGCTATTACAAGCTTCAGATTCCATTCTTTAACTAATTTATCCCTAAACTCATAAATCTCCTTAAGCTTATATCCTGTGTCTATGTGTATTACTTTTATAGGCACTCTCCCAAAAAATGCTTTCCTAGTTAAGTAAAGCATAGTCACCGAATCTTTCCCCCATGAAACTAGTGCTCCAAGTCTGCCTCTAAATCTTCTATAGGCTTCTCTTATAGTAAAGATGGTCTTAGTTTCCAGTAGTTTGAGATACTCTTGCATTTCAATCGTTTTTAATTATTTGTAACTATATATAATTAACTGTACTGGGGTTTATATATAACCTAGAAGTTTGAGTCTCCTTTTAACCTTCTCTTCTTCCTCCTTAGAAAAGGGTTTCCTCTTTCTACGTTCTTCCTCTATACTGGAGAGAACTTCTCTGAGAACGAACGTCACGTAATCAGAAACCGACTTAAAACCTGTGTCTTTAATCCTTTCTTTTATTTTATTAACAAGTGGTGTGGGGAGGGATACTGTCGTATATTTTCTCTTTCTCATACTTTCTAGAAGATAAAACTTTCTTATAAGCTTTATTCTCCTGCAAACTTAACTTTCTTCTCTAGCTGACCATTCTAATATTTTTTCATAGAAATCTGTTATATACCTGGGTCTCCAACTTGTCTTGATGTTTAAGCTCCAGAAAAAGTGATCAGAATGATAACCCGTCACGCCGTCGTCAGAAAGCTTCATCCCATGATCAGAAACTATTAAAAGTATACTATCACCAATCCTTTTTTTGATCTCTCTAGCCAAAGAATCTGCCTCTCTATAGCACCATTTAATTTTTTGAGGGTCTAGGGTCCAAAACATGTGCCCAAATAGATCAACGATGTCGAACCAAACCATGAACAATTTCCATTCTTCTTTGATCTTTTTGAACATTATTCTCTTCCTTTTTTCATGATTTTTGAGGGCAACTCTTTCTATTTCTTCTATACTCATATCCTCAGTGAAGTTATGAAACTCTATAGATTCATTATAACCAGGGATAAATAGGCCTATTGAAGGTCTTACTACATCAAAAATTGTCCGCAAATCTTTCTTCCAATCAGCTCTAGTTATTAGTCTCCTAGGTTTTATACGAAAAAAATTTAGCAAAGGTAGAAAAACTTTTTTCTTCCCCTTTATTTTGGCTAAAGGAGTCTTCAGCCTGATCCAATCTAGAAACTTACCCCAACTCCACCAAGCATCAACTCCATGTTCAGAAGGGTGTTTTCCGGTAATAAAACTGACCCACATAGTAGGTGTGTAAGGTACTTCCCTTGTCACAAAACACTTCCCTTTTCCGTAAGTAACTTGTTTCAAATTGTTTAATTTCCATTTCTCTACAAGGTTGTACTCCAATCCGTCTATAGCCAGGATGAACACTTTCATTTTAATTCAGCCTCTAGTTTCCTAACAAAATTACCCCAATCGTATTTCTTCGCCTCCTTAAGACAATTCTCAGCGTATTCTTCAACATTCGTTCTTGCTACTTCAGTCATTTTCCTCGCAAAAGCCTTTGGAGTAGCTCTCACTAAGAAACCATTGTAGCCGTTCTTAATGCTTTCTAATGGTCCTCCCTCAGCCACGGAAATACAGAGCTTACCAGAAGCGTTGGCCTCTAAAGGTATTAAACCCCAATCCTCGTTCACAGCCGTAAACAGTACAGCATAGCATCTTGAGTAAAGGTCTATTAGTTTCTCGTCAGAGACGTTTGTCCTTATCTCAATATCACCAATTTTCTCAGCATGTCTTTTCACTAATTCATAATAATCTCTATCTTTAGGTGCAACATGTCCGACTATAACAAGCTTGAAACCTTTTACTTTCTCTTTGAATAACTTGAATGCCTGAATGCCTAGCAACTGTCTTTTGTATTTGTTTATTCTTCCTGGTAATAGAAAGAAAGGCT
>CBEVQP010000102.1:0-4325 GCA_965552035.1 uncultured Thermoplasmata archaeon
CATATTCACTACAAAATGTATGGGAATGTAAAAGAAAGTAGCGTAAAAAGAGCTATAGAGTTAAGTCAAGAGAAGTATTGTTCCGCATCTGCACATATAAAACTCTCGGGAGCAAAAGTAACGTATACATACGAGATAGTTTCTCAATCAGAGTAATAATTTGTTCTTTTGGAGTTATTTATGAGCACATTGTGTGTTACATCCATAAAAGTACTAGTTAAATTAAGCTTTAAGAGCATAATAAACTTCCCATTACACATTTCCATATGCTGGGTCATCTCTTAATCATTAAAAACTATAAAGTTCGATGAGAAATATTCTTGATAAGGGTGTGACAGTATGACAGATGAGAAGATCATTATTGGGCACATATCGGAAGTGAAAGAAGAGGATGTAGAAGGAGCAAAGTTGACTAAGATCCAATGGTTAATTCACAAAGAAAATGGTGCTAAGCGGTACGCTATGAGGAGGTTTACTATCAAGCGAGGTGGAGAAATTCCAAAACATAAACATCCTTGGGAACACGAAATATACATCCTCTCTGGCTCTGGAGTTGTTGGAATAGGCGATAAAGAATACAATGTGTCTGAGGATATGTTCTTGTATATACCTCCTAACGTAGAACACTGGTATAGGAACGATGGGGATGAGGATTGGGTATTTCTTTGCATTATACCCCTTCTCGAGTAACTTCTTTTACTTCCTCATGACATAATTTATTTATAGAGGATTATGTCAGGTGTTATCTCCTATGCCTCGATTCGGACCTGCAGGAATTCCCACGATAACAAAACCCAAAGACGTTGTGAAAGGAATTGAGGATGTTAGGGAATTAGGATTGGATTTAATGGAATTAGAGTTTGTCTATGGGGTGTGGATACAAAATAACGAAAAAGGCTTGAAAAAGGCAGAGGAAATTAAAAATAAATCTAAAGAATTAGATGTTGTTTTGACAGCACATGCCCCATACTTCATAAATTTAGCCTCACAAGATCAAAAGAAGGTCAAGGCAAGTATTCAGAGGATTGTAGAATGTGCAAGGGCATCACACTGGGTAGGCGCGAAATACGTTGTAACGCATTTGGGTTACTACGGAAAACTCTCAAAGGAGGAAGCATATGAAGTCGTAAAGAAAAATCTAGAAGAAATTGTAGAAATAATCCGCGATAGAGGTTACAAGGTTTATATATCTCCTGAGACCCTAGGAAAGATCAGCCAGTTTGGAAGCCTTGAGGAGGTAGTGTCTCTTTGTGAAGAGGTGGATGGTCTCTGGCCTACTATTGACTTTGCACATCTTCATGCAAGGACTGGAGGCGGGTATAAAGATAAAAGCGCGTATGAGAGAACATTAGATTATATAGAAGAACATTTGGGATCTGACGTTGTTAAGAGACTCCATATTCATTTTTCGGGGATAGAATATGGGGAAAAAGGTGAAAAGAAACATTTAATACTAAAGCACGCAGACATATCATTTGAAGATCTTGCGGAAGTGTTGGTTGATAGGGGGCTTACAGAGGTCACAATAGTAAGTGAGTCACCAATTCTAGAGCAAGATGCTCTGTTAATGAAGCAGATTTATGAAGAAATATTAAGGAAAAAGGGAGTAAAAAATGAATGAAAAAATTCTTGTCCTTGTAGTTGATAGGGACGACGATATAGGAAGAAAGACGCCGTATAGAAGTCCTATTATTGGGAGAGATAATATTCTAAGTGTTGCTCAAACATTTGCTTTGTCTGATCCAGAGGATAGTGATTTAAACACAATTTATGCAGCAATTAAGTTATTTGATCAACTTAGAGAGGAAGGTAAGGATGTAGAAATTGCTATTATCTGCGGAAATGAAAGTGCAGACAGAAGTGCAGATGAAAAAATAGAAAGGGAACTCCAAGAAGTTCTGAGAGTTACAAAGGCTACTGGAGTATATCTTGTAACTGATGGTGCAGAGGATGAATATGTGGTTCCAATTATAACTTCCTACGTTCCCATAAAGAGCATCCAAAGGATTGTAATAAAACAGGTTCCTAAGATTGAGACAACTTACTATGTGATAAAGAAACTTTTAGAAGACGAAAAAATCCAAAGGAAGTTTGTGTTACCCCTGTCAATATTCTTTCTTGTTTATGGAATTCTGATGCTCGTGGGAAAGTCAAGCTATGCCTTAGCAGCAAGTCTTCTAATAATTTCTGCTTATGCAATAATAAAGATTTACAAGCTCGAGTCGCATTTGATAAGATTTGTAAATATTACTAGAGAGAAAATCACTTCTGGAAGTATTCAGCCTATTTTTAATACTGTCGCTCTAGTAATAGCCATAGGAGGGATATTACAATCAATAGGTGTTGCCATTAATTTGTCCCCAACGACTACCGCTCCTCTATCGAGGTATGTACCTATAGTAATAGGTATAAAGAACGCAGCATGGTGGATATATCTATCTTACCTCATTATTTTCATTGGAAGGTTTTTGGAGTCGATAATGTTAAACAAGAAAATTGTATTGACAGCTCAAATGCACTCGTTTTCTACTAGCTTAGTCCTAGTTTTAATTGTTCTCGCACTTTTATCAGCAACGGAGATTGCGCTTGCTACGTCTCCAGAGGATGCCGTTATAGCGGCAGTAACCTCCAGGGACTTCATAGTATATCTGGTACTTGCAGTGTTGATATTATCCATAAGATACGTTCTAGAGACGCTAATAACAAGAGGAAAAGAGACAGCATAATATTTCTGGGGAGTGCTATGGAGCATCTGAAAAATGTTTCTTGGTGGTGGAGCATATATGAAAAAATAGTCGAGGATATAGGGATAAATAAGAAAAGTGATGAGGAGGCTACAATAGCTGCTGCAAAGGCATTACAAAGTTACGGAAAAAAATTTGATAAAAATTTAGAGAAGGCTAGAAAAATTATTTATGGGAAGAGCGTAGCAGTAATTGGAGCCCACGAATCATTTCTTGAACAGCAGATACCAGAAGACGTAATTATTGCTGCGGACGGGTCTTTTAATGGGCTTATATATACAGGAAGGATCCCGCAAATATTAGTCACAGACTTTGATGGCGCAAACATTAATTTAGTAAAGAGATACCGTCCTGTTGTTTTTGCGCATGTTCATGGGGATAACCTTAAGAGATATCTTGAAAGCATCCCGGAGGTTATAGAAACAATTGTCCCAACAACCCAGACATACCCATTTAAACCATTTTACAACTTTGGAGGGTTTACAGATGGTGACAGGGCAGTAATAATTGCAGTATATTTAGGAGCGTCTAAAGTAAAGGTGTATGGGTTTAATATTACTCAAATAGGGAAATTTTCCGGCTTAACGAATCCGGAGACCAAGATAAAAAAGATTTATTGGGCATATAGAATCATTGAACTTGTTAAGAGAATTAATGATGTGGAGGTGCGATTCGTTGAAAATCAGAGAATACGTTGAGCTTTCTAGGCCAATCAATGTAGTCATGTCTATTATCGGAGTAGTCATAGGAGCAGGTTTAGGAGGAAGTATAAATTGGTATCTCGTTTTCTTAGCAATCATGGCTGCAGGATTATTTACAGCTGCGGGGAACGCCTTAAACGATTATATTGATAGAGATCTTGATAAAATAGCACATCCAGAAAGGCCCATTCCGTCAGGGAGATTATCTCCAAAAGAGGCACTGAGATTTTCTGTGACTCTTTTTATTATTTCAGCAGTGTTTGCGTCTGTTTTAGCGTTTTATAAGCCACTTACACTTCTTATATACGTTCCAGCATTATTGTTAATGATCCTATATGAGGTTAAGGCACAATTGAAGAATTTTGGACCATTAGGCAACGTTGTAATTGCGCTTTTAGTAGGTATGACATTCTCATACGGTGCTTTAGCATCTAATCCAAATATTTTGGCTTTTATGTTAACTCTTTATGCTTTTCTCTCAAATTGGAGCAGAGAAATAATAAAGGACATTGAAGACATGAAGGGAGATAAGTTTGCTGGCAGAAAGACCCTCCCAATGATTCTCTGTGAAGATGCTGCGAAAAAAATAGGTGTGGTGCCTATACTCCTAGCAGTTCTTACGAGTCCTTTACCTTTTATTTGGAGAGAAATGGGGTTATTACCATTTCTTTTTATTGTTTTTGGAGACATGGTTTTTGCGTATTCTATTTACTTAGCTATTCGTGCAGAGTATGGAAAATCTCAAAGGATAATGAAGTGGGGGATGATAATAATACTTCTAGCTTATATTCTTGAGTGTATTTTCTTAAACATTCTCTTGAAATCTTTAAATTATTTTTTGAGTAGATATTGCTCTCTATTTCTTCTGCTTATTATCTTT
>CBEVQP010000103.1:0-4314 GCA_965552035.1 uncultured Thermoplasmata archaeon
GCTTTCTATTTTGAAGACTGGCTTTAACAACCATACTCGAGGTAAGTAAGAACCCTAACCATACAAAGAACGTACACTGCTACTTTGTGTCTTGATTTATTATACAATGGACACAATAATTACTAAATTCTATTTCAGGGGGATTTTGTATGAGAATTAAGTTACCAATGCTTAAGATATACCCATTGAGGAATATAAATTTTAACCTTATAGTTACCTACCCCTAAAGGAGATAGTATCTCTCCGCCATACCTAACTTCGCGTGTAAATAATTCGCGCGTAGCTTTACAAGGCATAAAACTTTTTCTCCCATCTCTTCATTAAGGAGTAGACTAAAAATTGATTTAACTCTGTTTCAATAAAATATGAAAAATAACAAGCTGAGGGGATTTTTAGAGTTTCTTTATCTCTTCGCCAACTCTCTTCAAGTATTCTTCTATTTCGTCTTTTGTTAGGAAGTGTATGCCCTCAGCGTTTACATATGCGACGTCTATACCATCACCAGTAGCAATATCTCTCCCCATAGCCCTTACAATGGCTCTTACAGCAAGCTCCAATCCTTCGTCGAGGGTCATTCCCTCTTTGTATCTGTCATCTAAAACTCCTATAGCAACAACGCTTCCACTTCCTGTGGATGTATATTTGTCCTCTATACACCCACCATCTGCATCTATGGAATAGACTCTTCCTCCTGTGTCATCATACCCCGCAATTATAATAGAAATTAAATAGGGCGTAAACCTGTAGTAATTGAGATGATTCGCAATGAGGGTTGAAAGCGCCCCTACTCTTATTCTTCTTCCGGTCGTTGCACGATAATGTCTCGCTTCTACATCTGCAATTCTAGCTAGATATTGGGCATCGCCCACATATCCAGAAATAGTCATCACTATGTGGTCATCTACTGATAGAATTTTTCTAGCAACCTTACTTGCAATAAGTGTACCAGCAGATGCTCTTTTATCTGCGGCAACAATTACTCCATCTGAATACTTTAGAGCAACTGTAGTGGTGCCTGTTTTAGTAGATGATCCTACATTATTTGTGGTGATCATATCTCTCAACCTCCCTCAAAATAATGATGTGTTGTTTCTTTAATTTTTATGCACAATGTCCAGAAACATTATCCAAGAAGATATTTGGAAATTTATAACCTTCTTCCAAAGCATGTTAAGTATGTTATATAGACGTTTCGCTTTACGCTTACTCATAGGGTGCGTTTTGATAAACTCCTTACTGCGTATAAAACCTATAAATAAACATATTTAGGCAAATGAGAAATTTTAATATTGGTAAGTCACATCATGACAATCTGTGTCTTCTTATTAGAGGTGATGATTATGTCCAAAGAAATAAAAATTGAGATTTCAGATGAATTATATTCTAAGATTGAGGCCATTATGAAGCATTTAAAACATAAATCTATCGAAGATACCATACTTTATCTTATAAAACTTGGATTAAATGTCGTTTTAGGAGTAGGCGTCTCTCCTATAGTGGTAAGTCCAAAAGATGTTCAAGAGAAGATTCTTCCAAAAGATCTCCCAGAACCACATCCATATTGGCCTAGAATAATTAAAATCGGTGATTAAATTGATGTGGAGGCCCAAAGTAAGTGTTAAATATTCAAAAATTGAGGAGGATGAGGATTTAGCCTTTAATAAATACTATGATAAGCTTTTAGATGGTATGAAAAGTAGAGGTATTATTACATTTAAAAAACTCCCAGAAGATATACCTATAGAAGCATACTCCGCACGATATAAAAAGCAAGTAGTCATAGACCCATTTTGTGTATATATTCCCTACCATTACGACGAAGAAAATTGGGGTGCCTATTACAAATATAATTGGATAGAGGACGATCTAAAAAATTACCTAAAAAAGGTATTATCCGCATACAAACCCAAAATAATATTTTCATTTAGTCAAGAGCCAAGAATCATGAGCAAAATCTTGTACAAGGGGATTGCAACATATTTTAGCCATATCTACCATCATATCTTAGCTCATAACGTAATAGAGGACGTTGTAAGTATTCTTAAAAAATATAACTTTGAAATAGACTACCCTCCATTTAAAGCACCTATAGAAGAGAAGCTTTGCGAATTTATGGCATTTAATGCAAACCCTCCGAGAACTATTAATAGAATGTTAGAGTTTCTAGGTAAAGAGTCTACAAAAGAAGTACTAGACGTTATGAAGTCTATCTTCGCTTTAAGAGATAGAGAGCTTAATATTTCAAGTGAAGAATATGAGCTACTAAAAACAATTCTTTACGAACACTGGGATCGCGCTTCTGACCATCTATATTCTCCCGAGCTTTTAGATGATGTCTCTTTTATCCTTCCTATTTGGAAGCCTCTATGGGCTACGCACAAATTCTCATGGAAAACTGTTGATGAGCCCGCAGAAGAGCTCTGGAACAGAGTATTTTGGGTAAAATACTAAGGGCGGTTTTTATGATTACGGTCGTAGGTAACATTGCTTTAGATATCTTAATAAGTCTTCCTGAGCTCCCTAGGACGAATTATATCAAACTTGAAGGTAATGACGTGATTATGAGCGGCGGAGGTTCAGCAGCTAATGTTGCTTATTGGCTAGGAAAGTTTGGAGAAAGAGTTCGGATATTGGGATGTGTAGGAAACGATAAATTTGCTGAATACATTTTAGAGGACCTCAAAAATGTTGGAGTTGACACGTCAAAAGTCATTAGAGTAAACGCTCCGAGCAATGTGGCTTTAATTCTCACGGGTAAAGACTTCAAGGTAATGATACGAATTAGAAAATCGTCGAAGCTATGCAAATTAGACGAAGATCTAATTAAAGATGCAGACTATGTTCATTTTGGAAGTAATACTTTAAATATTCTGAGAAAATGGAAAAATGTCTTAAAAGGGAAGAAAATTTCTTATGATCCTGGGCCAGACAAGCCCCAATTAGATGATATTTCCAACCTCTGGATTTTTTCTCCTAATGAACAAGAGGCAAAAAATATTTTTGGAAAGGACTTAGTCAAATCTTTGAAGGATTGTCCTGTTGAGCTACTTGTAATAAAAATGTTAGATGGATCCATCTTGTATTGTTATGATGGTTCGATAAACACCATAAAGCCATTAAAGGTTCCTGTCGTGGACACGACAGGTTCAGGAGATGCTTTTGATGCTGCCTTGATTTTTGGAATTAAGAACGGTCTTGATGTTGATGATGCTATAACTTTTGCAAAAGCTGTTGCATCATTAAATTCGATGGTTTTGGGAACCAGAAATTATAACTTTTCTGCTGAAAGCCTATTAAATATTTTAAAAAATAATAATGTGTTATCCAAACGATTGGAGGCGTTTATATGGGAGAAGCTTATGAAGGATACGTCCAAGTAGGTAGAGATATTGACTACGATGAGCATATTATTGTAAGATTTTATGTAGAAGCTGAAGGAAACTTAGTTAGAGCACTAAACGCAGTTGCTGGCGAGAGTTCAATAGGAACTTGGACTGAAGTAAAAACTTACAAACCTGAAATTCAAAGACTTGGAGCAATTGTTTTTAGATATAAAAAGCTAGGAGAAGGTATTGCCATAGCCGATATTGCATACCCTATAGAGCTTTTTGAAGAAGGTAATATCCCTCAACTCATGAGTGACGTTGCCGGAAATATATTTGGTATGAAAGAAGTCTCTAATCTCAGATTGATAGACATTAGGTTCCCTAAGCAATATCTGAAAGGCTTCAAGGGACCTTTAATGGGTGTTGATGGAATAAGAAAGATCCTTGGAACGGATAGAAGCAGAAGACCGCACGTTGGTACAATAGTAAAACCAAAAGTCGGTCTTAATCCAAAAGATTTTGCAAAGGTTGCCTATGAAGCTTGGGTAGGTGGGATTGACTTCGTAAAAGATGATGAGAACCTAACGAGTCAGAAGTTCTGTCCATTTGAGGATAGGGTAATTCATACGCTAGAAGCAATGGACAAAGCAAAAGAGGATACTGGAGAGAATAAAATGTATTCGCCAAACATCACTGGACCTTTTGAAGTAATGGTGAAAAGAGCGGAATTCGTTAAGGATCATGGAGGAAATATCGTCATGATTGACGTAGTAACGGCAGGTTTCTCTGCTCTCCAATCATTCGTTAATTTAAACTTGGGACTTCCTATCCACGCTCATAGAGCCATGCATGCTGCTCTAACGAGAAATAAGAAACATGGTATATCTATGCTTGCTTTAGCCAAGATATTTAGGTTGATAGGTGTAGATCAGCTCCATATTGGAGCTATTGTAGGAAAAATGGAGGGCGCAGCTCACGAAGTCATTAC
>CBEVQP010000104.1:0-4311 GCA_965552035.1 uncultured Thermoplasmata archaeon
TCAGAATCCATAACCACACCTCCAATTATTATATTATTAGTATGAAAGAATTACCATATATGATAATAATTTACCAAATTAAGATAAAAAGTTTCATATATATATTTTAAAATAGAGCATTCTATTTAAAAATTAGAAAATAAATAAGAAAAACTCATAAAATCATGGTTCCGAGCTTTGTGTGGTAATCCATATCACTACAAAATATTCTTCGGGAGGTAATTAACATAACTTAAAGCTTAAAAAGTAAAAGTGTTTTTGAATTTAGAGAGTCGATTAATAGTTTGTTTAGGATCTTGAGTGCAAGCATTAACAGCTGCTAAAACGATTGGATATTTACTTTTGGGCTCATAATAAATTTCTGGAGGTTGCAAGAATGAAAATGCCCAGAGAAATTAGAACTCACTGTCCGTACTGTAAGAAACACACAATTCACACTGTAGAAATTGTAAAGAAGAGAAAAGCCAGCGAACTCACGTGGGGTCAAAGAAGGTTCAGAAGAGTTCTAGCTGGATATGGTAGCTTCCCAAGGCCTAAACCTGAAGGACGTGGGAAGGCTACCACAAAAATTCACTTAAGACTTCGTTGTAAAGAGTGTGGGAAAGCACATCATAGAGAAGGTTGGAGAGCAAGAAGATTTGAGCTTGTATGAAGAGGTGATCTTGCGGTGCCTGGGAGATTCGTGAAAGTTCGTTGTAAAGAGTGTGGAAATGAGCAAATAATATTCGAAAAGGCAAGCACCGTAGTTCACTGTAACGTTTGTGATACCATCCTTGCACGCCCCACTGGAGGAAAAGCAAAAATTTTGGGTGAAATATTGGAGGTTCTCGAGTAATGGTTTATAGAGAAGACATTCCGGACGTTGGAGAAATTGTTGTCGCTACGGTAACGGAAGTTCAAAGGCTTGGAGCAAAGGTTACTCTCGATGAATATAAAAATGTGGAGGGTTATATTCCGATTAGCGAAATTACCTCTGGGTGGGTTAAAAATATTAGAGACTATCTGAACGAAGGGAAGAAAGTAGTAGGTATTGTTATGGACGTGGATAAAAATCTTCGCAGAGTCACTCTCTCAATGAGAAGAATAACTGAAGCTCAAAAGAAGAGAAAACTAGTAGAGTGGAAAAGAACTCTAAAGGGATATAAACTTCTCGAAATTGTTGCAGAAAAGATTAACACTACTCCTGAGAAAGCATACAAAAATTTTGGTAGAAGACTAGAGAGGGTTTTTGGGAGCATATACAGAGCTTTCGAAGAAGCCGCAATGAACCCAGATATTCTTAAAAAGGAGGGTTTCCGAGGCAAGTGGATTAATGTGTTTGTTGAAGTTGCGAAGGACAATATTACAACAAGACGTATTCACATCGACGAGCGTTTTTACATTCAAACTCTTGCACCAGATGGAATTGAGAGAATTAAAAATTGTCTCACAAAAATGCTCTCTGTATTGGAAAAAGAAGGTTACGAAAGTGTAGACGTGAGAATAATATACGAGGGTGCCCCCAAGTATAGAGTACGAATAATAGCACCCGAATATCCTCTCGCAGAAAAAGTATTGAGCGATCTTAAAGAGTTTATGAACAACTGTGCAAAAGAAAATGCTCTTGAAGTCTCGTTTGAGAGGGCCGTTGAAGAATGAAGTCTATTATCAGAAAATGTCCAAACTGTGGTAGATACACACTCAAAACTATTTGTCCTGAGTGTGGGACTCATACAAGGATGGTAATACCTCCTAGATTCTCTCCTGAGGATCATTATGGGAAATATAGAAGAACTGCAAAAAAGGAGATGGGAATATGTCGATAATTCCTCAAAATATAATTTATGAGCTTAAAAAAGGAGATATAAAAATAATTTTGGAAAATCCTCTCGTTATTATTGAAAAAATTGAAAATCTTCCTGAACTTAATAATCCTGTATTCTTAGAGGGCTTACCTGGAATTGGATACGTTGGATATACCACTACTTCCTACATTGTAGAAACTCTTAATCCCACACTTTTCTTAAGAATTTATTTAGACATACTTCCTGCTCAAGTATCAATCAAAGAGGGTGGACTTGTAGACCTCATGAGCTATAGGTTCTATTACTACAAGGGCACAGATCGTGATTTTATTTTTATGCTGGGCGAAGCTCAACCCAATGATCCAAAGGACCAGTATTTGGCCACGAGAATTGTATTAGAGCTTCTTAAAGAAATGGGCGTAAATGACATCATTACGGTAGGAGGCTATGGGAGGGGAACACAACCTGAAGAGCCTAAAGTGTACGGTGCAGCAACTCATGAAGGTCTTGTTAATGAATTTTCAAAGTATAACATCATTTTCAGCAACACTGAGCCTGAAGGCGGAATCATAGGAATGACGGGACTTTTCTTGGGACTCGGAAAGCTTATGGGTTTCAGAGGAGTTTGTTTGATGGGAGAGACTAGTGGAATGTTCAAAGATCCTAAAGCAGCAAGAGCTATTATAAAAATACTCGATGAACACTTTAAACTTAACCTAAATATGGAGAGACTAAACAAAATGGTGGAAGATTTTGAGAGATTTGTCTCGTTGGTCTCACAAGTATCAAAGGCCACGGAGAAGCCTACCCCCAGACAAAGGGAGTTAGAAGAGCGGTTCAGATACATTAGATGACGTATTGAAAAATATTCCTTCAAAAGCTCTCTCCTTAAAGCTTCGAAAACCTTTTATAGTAAAAGCTTTGTAGAATAGTATGCTAAAAATTGCTGGTGCCGGGGTAGCTCAGCTGGCCAGAGCGCCGGACTCATAGGGATCGCGAGTCCGTGCGCGCGGTCTTGGGATATCCGGAGGTCGCGGGTTCGAAGCCCGCCCCCGGCACCAGAATGACCCCCTTATTCCCTAATCCTTAATTCCTGTTTTGACTAGATATGATCACCGATGTTTACTAATTAGAAAAGATATAAATAGCATAAACACATATGTTCAAATTAGGGCTTTCAAGTGCAATAAAAAATGATGGTGAGTAATATGACTAATAACGTTTCTGACACTTTTATGATTATTTCAGGATATTTTGATCAATATCCAGCACGTAGAAAAGTTGTAGAGGTTTTACTTCGCTATGGACTTTCTGTAAGAAATGGTAAAATATACATCGGAGAGGATATAGAAGTTCCCATAAGCGCTGTTGCAAAAGCAGCAAAAGTGAATCGCAGAATAATATACATGACGATTGATTATATAGAGAGAACTCCAGCACTTAGGATTTTCTTCTCTAAACTCAAACCTACCCTAAATCTCATAGATCTTGCTCCTCACATGGGATGGGAAGTTTTAGAGATAGAAGAGCTCTCAGAAATTAACAAATGTGTGTTTTCGGATGTTTTAAAGATCATATTTGAAAACAATTGTCGTATAAGACAAATAATCGGAGAAAAATACGAAATGGGATTCGGCAGATATTACATTGTCCTAGAGGGTCAAGTACCGGTAAGTGCAATTGAAAGAATAAGTAATGTGCCTGGGGTTCTAAAAATTACTCTTAGAACACCAGAAAAGGATAAAACTCACATAGTGTGTTCGTATTGTGAGGTAAAATACTGTCCAAAAGCTCCTTATGTCAAACAAATTAAAACAGAAGACTGATTATATACTCGTCCACACTCAAAAGAGTTTCTTCACTACCGAATTAATTTCTTTCAGTATTTTGTTTTTGTCCTCGTAGTCAACTATCAAAAGGTTTCTGCCTAAGGCACTTAATTTACTATGTACTTCATTATTTGGATCAAATTTTTGGATTCTTAGGCTTCTTATCGCCTTAATAGCAATATTTCCGGTAAAGGCATATCCTGAAATAATGTCTCTAAAAATTTTTGAGCTTAAAAGTGCTATTAGATAGTAAGCCTCAGAGATATTATTTAATGGTATGTATTGGACGCCAGATATTGGTATTGGTGGCTTACCCAATTTTGGAAGAGCAAGAGACGGCACAAATTCCTTACTAGCCCTTTTCCAAACTATTTTATAAGGAGAAAATATCTCCTCGCTGAGGTCTAGACTATAAAAAGGACCTTCAGAAAATGTATAGTAGGAAACTTTACGCGACGTTAAGACGTCCTTCTCTCTATTAAGGAATTCGTATGTATTAGGGAACGTATCTCTGAGTTCTTCCTCAGACAATAACTTTTTGTTTTTAACTGGTAAAACTATGAACTTTTCTGAGATGCTCATTGGCCAGTATATATCAGCGGGCCTTATTACTGGATACAACGTTTCTTTTTCTACAAAGCCAGCATTTCTAAATCCTTTGTTGTCTATTTTTGATGTATAGACAAATATAAGTCTTC
>CBEVQP010000105.1:0-4213 GCA_965552035.1 uncultured Thermoplasmata archaeon
CTCCAAGAGCGTCAGAAAAGGCTTTAACCAAGGCCATTATATCATGACCGATTTTCTTTTCTATTTCTTGGATCTTCTCAACTCCCCCAACATCTTCCAACGTTATTTCCTTTGCCTTATTCACACATTTCTCATCTACTAAACCCAGCTCGTGAAGGGCTTCCAAAAGGGCTTTCTCAATTTCCAGCATTTTCCTTAGTCTATTTTCTTCACTTAGAACATCTCTCATTTCTTTGCTGCAGTATCTCCATTCAATGGGACAGAACAATTTCCTCACCCATTGCTTTGATCCTCACTATGTGATCCTCTATTATATGTCCAATTACATGAGTGGGATAATACTTGTTTAAAAGTTCAACAGCGTCGTCAAGAGAATCCTTCGGGACTATCGCGACGAAACCTATCCCCATGTTAAACGTGCTATACATCTCGTCTATGGGAACTCCTTCGTTCATTATAGCTGTAAAAATTTCGGGAGGATCCGGAGGCGTTAAAGAGTAACCGTATCGTGTTATCCTTAGAAGTTTTCTGAAGGCGCCGCCAGTAATGTGGGCAAGACCATGAACTTCAACGTTTTTTAAGAGCTCTAGTATTGGTTTTACGTAAATTCTTGTGGGCTCTAACAGATGTTTCCAAATTTCCTTTCCAGAAATTTCATAATCGGCCCCATATTTCTCAAGAAGAACCTTTCGTGCTAAACTAAGACCATTACTGTGAATACCAGAACTTTCAATACCAACCACGTAATCTCCAGGAACAATTTTCTCTCCCAAGACCTCTTTTCCCTTCTTGACAAAGCCTACAACAGTTCCTGAGAGTTCTATGTGTTCGAGGATGTTCATTATCGCTGTTTCGCCTCCTACTACCGCAACCCCAGATTCGTCTGCCGCCTTTTTTATTCCGTAGAGGATTTCTGTTATCATCTTTTTATCAAGTTTTGGAAGCGCAATATAGTCCACGAAAATGGAGGGTCTGGCGCCTACACATATTACATCATTTACGTTCATGGCTACGAGGTCAATTCCCAGCCCTTCATATTTTCCCACGAGTTCGGCAACTACTATCTTTGTACCTACACCATCGGTAGTGATGGCAAGATATTGTTGACCAAGATCAATGAGAGATGCATAGTGCCCTATACTCTTTTCATAGACTCTTTCCTTCGTGTTGTCGAGGGTGGAGAAAATAGAAAATAATATGTCATCAATAACATCTTTTTCTTCGTTAAAGTCATATGCTACGTCTTTATATCTAACCATTCTTTAGTTCCTCCACAAATTTCTTCAGTTTCTCGTCTATTTCCGGATATTTAAGTGCCAAAATCCTTATAGCCAAATAAGCAGCATTCTTACCGTTGTCTATACCTACAGCAGCTACAGGAACTTTAGGAGGCATTTGGACAATAGAAAGTAGGGAGTCAAGACCTAAAAAGGCTTTGTTTACAGGTACCCCAATAACGGGCTTTCTTGTGTGGGATGCTATAAATCCTGGCAAGTGTGCTGCAAGTCCTGCAATAGCAATAATAACATCATATTTTCCATTTTCAGCCAGCTTAGCGAGTTCAACGACTTTTTCAGGATTCCTATGTGCAGAAGCAACCACAAGGTCGTAGTCTATTTCAAAGGCATCAAGAACCTCTTTAGCCTTTTCCGCAATTTCCATATCGCTTTTGCTACCAACAACAATTAACACTTTTGCCATTCTATCACCGTGTGAAATGCTTCTCTAATTCGTATGATTGATCCATCCACTGAGATCCTATTAAAATCTCAATCTTATGTGCTGCTTTCTCTGCTAACTCTTTTGCCTCTTCTGGAGTTTCTCCCGTGGCTAACACTACGCCCAAGCGTCTTCCCTTATAGACCTCTGGCTTGCCAAATATGTGTAGGGATATTCTTCCTCCCTTAAGAGACTCTTCAAGGTTTCTGTATTTAGGAAGGACTCCTTCAGCGTAGCCCTTTATTACATGGCTTGCTGCGGGGACAACAGGTTTAATAACCTTAAATCCGTGGTCATCCTCGGTAAAAATTGGAAGACCCATTATTGCCTTCGCGTGAAGAGCGAACTCAGAAAAGCCCTGGGGATTTGAAATTATAGTAACAAGTCCCGTATCGTGTGGTCTTGGACTTACTTCGTTTACCCAAACCTCATCACCCTTTACAAACATCTCTATCCCAAATATGCCTAATCCGCCAAGAGCTTCCGCAACTCTTTTTGCATACTTAAATGCTCTTGTTCTGGCTTTTTCTGAGATCCCAGAGGGGATCCAGGAAGAGTGGTAATCACCCTCTATTTGATAGTGGCCTACTGGCTCAATAAATGCTGTCTCTATACGGTCTCCATCTTTATATCTTACTGTCAATACTGTAATCTCCACATCGAAATCAATATGCTCCTCAACTATGATCTTATCTGCAGATCCTCTAGCCTTTGTTTTTGCTTCATGCCAGGCTTTTTCAATGTCCTCTGGTCCACGAACAAAATATGAGCCTTTGCCGCTGCTGCTCATAATAGCTTTTGTATGACAAGGGTATCCAATCTTTTCACAGGCCTCCTTGAGTTCTTCTAGAGTACTAGCGTATGTATACCGGGAAGTGGGTACTTTTGCTTCGTGAACAAGAGTCTCTCTAATTCTTTCTCGATGCATTGCAATCCAAGTAGCTCTTGCGTTAGGCACTACAAAATAACCGTTTCTCTCAAACTCAAAGAGTTTGTCCAAGTTTATTGCCTCAATTTCAGGAACTATTGCACTAGGATTTTCTATTTCTACGACTCTTTCCAAAAATTTTCCATCCATCATATTTCCAACATATTTCTTGTGGGCCACGGCCATTGCGGGGGCATCATCGTATCTGTCAACAGCAATTACCTCAGCCCCTAGTCTTATAGCTTCTATAGCAACCTCTCTACCCAACTCACCAGAACCGAGTAACATTAAACGGAAACTATCCTTTGTTTTAGGAGTGCCAAGAACCATTCCCATAATTTCACCTCCAACTAGCTTAATATGTCGTCTAGCATTTCTCTCTCAATAGCTTCTCTAATCTCACGGGCAATCCTTCTGCCAGTACTCATAGGCTCTCTATATTTTATCCAGGTGTAGGGTGACCCGTACACGTAGAAATTTGTACCTGCAACGATTCTTGTAGAGATCTCGAAGTAGTATATGTCTAGTTTAGGTGTTATTACAGCTTCTAGGCAGAACGGCCCATAAAGTCCTTTCTTCATAAGTTTCCAAGACGCTTTTGCCACTCTTTCACCTGCGTCTAATATTTCTGGAAGAAGACTCTCACGAACGACAACGGGAATGTTTCCCACGACCACGTAGCTAGCAGAAATATCAAGAGCATTCCGAACATCCCGTGGAATTCTCCCTAGACCATCGGCATTCGTTTCGTATCTGATGTCAGTGCTCATTATTTCTAGCTCTTTATTCACCATTGAATAAAAGAAGTGAAAATACATGGGAACACCTACAATATATTCCTGCGCTATGCCTCCTTCTGGTATTTTCGGAACAACACCGTTTGTTATTATTTTGTATCCCTTGCCACCTTTAGCTCCGGGGAGCTTTATTATTATAGGCCTGTCTACAACATCTCCTTCTTTATACGTTTTTGGAACCTTAATTTTTGCCTCACTAAGCCACTTTTGCATCATTTCTCTCGAGGATTCCCATTCCATGACATCCTTTGATCCAAAAATAGGAACCTCAAGCTTTTTAATGCCCTCTTTGCCGATGTATTCTACAAAAGAGCCATGTGGGATTAAAATGGTATCCATTTCTAGTAGTTTGTCTTGAACGTCCAATATCTCCCTAAAGCTCTCCACTACTAAAATCTCGTCAGCGACGTTAAAGGATTTGTAGAGTTTAACTCTTTCTGGCGTTGTTATTAGAACAGTTCTAAATCCCTCGAGTTTCGCTCCGTGAAGGATTTGTAGTGCTGTGTGACTTCCAATTGTACCTATTGATGGAGTCATGATATTCACCATAATGTCAATGTAATGTTAATAACAGGTTAATTAAAATTTTTAATTTTACATTATTTTGTTATAACGCTAGGAATTAGCTTGAGGTCAAAGCTTGTTAAATTTGGTTTTTTATAAAGATAGAAAAAGAATTGATTTGTATGCACTGTGATTACCAAGCTCTCATGTAAAAAACGGTTTTTAGGCTTTGTTACATTATCTGTCATTATCATTTTTTGAAGGG
>CBEVQP010000106.1:0-4141 GCA_965552035.1 uncultured Thermoplasmata archaeon
GTTTTCAAAGGTTTCAGAGTACAGCACAACACTGCTCGTGGTCCAGCTAAGGGAGGTATCAGATTCCACCCCAACGTCACATTTGATGAAGTCAAGGCACTAGCACTTTGGATGACATACAAGTGTGCTACTGCTGGCATACCATATGGTGGTGGTAAGGGTGGAGTTATCGTAGACCCTAAGCAACTCAGCGAGGCCGAGCTTGAGAGACTATCTAGAGCATATTTCAGAGCAATATCTCCTATAGTAAGCCCTGACAAGGACATACCTGCACCTGACGTAAACACCAACCCACAGATCATGGCTTGGATGTTCGATGAATACTCAAAGATTGTCGGATACAACGCGTTTGGTGTAATTACAGCCAAGCCTCTAGAGCTAGGAGGCTCTGAGGGTCGTGTAGAGGCTACTGGTCGTGGTGTATTCTATACAACCCGTGAGGCACTCAAGGTTCTAAATGTAGATCCCAAGAACGCTACTCTTGCAGTTCAAGGATTTGGTAACGCTGGTCAATATTCTGCCAAGTTCCTTGTTGAAGAACTTGGCATGAAACTCGTTGCAGTGAGCGATTCTCGTGGTACAATCTACAACCCAGACGGATTTGATGTTGAAGACCTCATTAAGTGGAAGCTAGAGAACAAGACAGTAGTTACTTATCCAAAGGCTCAAGAAGTGGACAAGGATTCATTCAAGGTTCTATATTACGACGTAGATGTTCTCATTCCAGCAGCACTTGAGAATGTGATTACAAAAGACAACGTTGATAAGATTTCTGACAAGGTTAAGGTCATTCCTGAGGCTGCTAACGGTCCAACCACACCCGAAGCCGACATAGCTCTTCATGAGCGTGGAGTCCTTGTGATACCTGACATCCTAGCTAACGCTGGTGGAGTTACAGTATCATACTTCGAGTGGGTACAGAACAGAATGGGCTACTACTGGACTCTTGAGGAAGTTCGTGAGAAGTTAGACAAGATACTTACGAAGGCATTCCACGAGATCTACGAGATACGCAACGAGAAGAAAGTACACATGAGAGAAGCTACTTACATGAGAGCTATTAAGAAGGTCTACGACGCAATGAAACTACGTGGTTGGATCTAAACTCCTTGTCTGCTTTCTCCTGTTCTTTATATCTTTTTAGATTATTTTCAAACTGTTTTTAGGTCAAAAAATTATTAAAGGAGAAAATAGGCAAAACCTGCTGTTATAAAGGCTATTAGCAGGTTGTCTATATCTTTTGGACTGATGAATTCTACTAGTGTGGCCACAGCGGAGATAATTAATACATCTGTTATTCTTGGCATGTATCCAAGCACTATTGGTGTAAGTACTAAGATACCTATAGCTGATCCTAAGAACATTCCTATAGAACCCAAAAGACTCTTTTTAGCTCCTTTCCATATTTCGATATGCTTCTTAGCACGTTGTCCAAGTATGGGTGCGATACCATCACCAAATCCAACGGCGACTATTCCTGCAAGTGCGGGGAATTGCTCAGGACCTAGAGTGTTACCCCTCCAAAACAATAGTGTAAGAATTATAGTCATTAATGGAAAATACAACACGCCTCTAAGCAACTCTTTAGGATCTCCTGTTCTTGTCATGCTTCTCACAGTAGGATCGTCAGGACCCTTTGTAGTTGCCACATAGAGAAGTATTCCTATCCAAATTCCAGGCGTTATACAGAAGAAGTAAGGGGCGCTAGCTCCGCTATATAAAGGCCAAAACAGGATCATACCTCCAGCCCAAATATGCACAATCTTTCTTGAGAGGCTCTGCGATATTAGCTTTCGTTTTACTAGCGCGTCCGTAAAAAATACTATAAAAACTGTATAAAGAAATTGGCCTATAGTTATCAGCACATTATCTAGATACCCACCCATTCTCATCACCTAATGAGTGTCCCAGGATTTTTGCCATCGAGTATTTTTAATATATTATCAGGCTTTAGTCCGTTTATTATATATACTGGTATTTCGCGGGGAATTCTTAGAATGCTCTCTGCTTTTTTCACCATGCCTCCACTAAAGTCTGAACCTCTTTTTGCTACTTTTAGAAATTCTTCTCTAGAAATCTCTTTTAAGAGTGTCGCATTTGGAACTCTTTTTGGATCATCAGAGTAGATGCCGTCAACATCTACACAGAATATTACTCCTTCGATTTTTTCCTTCAAAATATTCGTGATTTCAGCCGCAATATCATCTCCAGAGAGAACTCTTAAACCCTTTTCCCTATCAATAACACCATCTCCGTGAAGTACGGGAACAAACCCCATACTTATGAAGGCCTCTAAAGTAGCTTTATACCATCCTTCGTACCCTCTAATATTTGCCACTCCAAAAGTTACTGCGGGGATACCCTCAGAAATGAGACTTTCAAGAAACTTCATGTGGAGACTTAGGACACTTAATCGTGTATGGGCCCACTCGAAACATTTTCCATCAACACCTTCCCATAATCGATATTTTAGTGCTAGCGGATGCCCAAATGATCCTACACCGTGAACGATTATTCCTTTGAAACCCCTTAAGGTCTTAGCAATCTCCTTGACAACACCTTCTCTGAAAGAATATGGTTTGCTTTTGTCGGTTAGGACACTTCCACCTATTTTTATAATGTACATAAGCTACAATCACCCCTTTTGAGGAGTCCCAATTTTTCAATTATTGGTCTAGTGGGTTGAAAGCTACAAAAATTTAAGTTATATTTCAACTTATTTCCAAAAAAATTTAAATTTTGTATGAGATTTTATTATAAGTAGATATGGTTCTTCAACCAGATAACCCCCTGTTATTACCTGCTCGTCGCGCATATACTCCCCTGCTTATTAAGACGATCTCTTCCGTAACTCCTTGATATGGGCGAGATTATACCTTAGGTGGTATAGATGAGGACTAGCATGAAAAGTCTGTGGGTATATTTAGTTATATCTTTGCTAGTGGCTACAGCATTTGCAGGGTGTGTGGGTGGCGGAGGCGAGGCGGGAGTCCAGATACCAGAATTAACTGGGAATTTTGAGAGCGATGTTGAGAGTCTTGGTGAACTTTTTGAGGAACAAGGGATTTCTGAGATAACATATACTGTATGGGCTGCTGGAGATCCAAATGCCGTTATGAGAATGTATGGCGCAATTGAAGGGGCAGAGAAAATAAACAAAATATGGGAAGAAAAAGGAATTAACGTAAAGATTACTATAGACACTTATTGGCAGGACAGCTTCTCAAACCTCTATGATGAATTCCTTCAAGCAGTTCCTCAGGGAGATAATGGGGATATCTTCGTAAACAGTTATGTCTACATTGCTAACCTTGCTGAGGAAGGATATATTGCAGATATTACTGACTACATTAATGCATATTGGGATTCTGTGTTTAATGACTTCTATTCTCCAATCATGGATGCTGCAAAATACAAAGGGAAATACTACGGAGTACCTCAGGATACTGAGGCGAGACCTCTATACATTAGGAAGGATGTTGCAGAAGCAATGGGATGGGACATAACAGACCTAGCTGAGAAAGTAAAGAACGGAGAATTTACATGGTATGACGTTTATCAGAAGGCAAAAGAGGCTGTAGAAAACGGTTATGCTAATTGGGGACTCATCCATCGTAGGGGAAGTGCACACCCAGATCTAATACAGTTCATCTTCGCATTTGGTGGCAAACTATATGACGACGAGACCGGTAAGCTTGTATTAGATGTAGAGGCAGTTTATAAGTGGTTTACTGTAGAATACAAGTTTGCTAGAGATGGACTATTACCAGATGACATTCTTTCATGGGATTGGGCTCAACAGATTCACCCAACAGTTGTTGGAGAGAAGGATAATCCATCGAATACCCTCTTCTATATAGGCGGGATATGGCAGTGGGCTGAGTGGCAGACGAAGAGCTACTACAAAGATCCTAAGACAGGTGAGAGCAGAGGATTAACTCCACAGGAAGTAAAAGATAAGCTATATTACACATTATTCCCTGCTGGAGAACCCGGAAAGAGCCCTGTAACACTTAGCCAGCCATTCATGTGGATGATTGCTAGCAATGCTGGTAAAAACAATCCCAAATACGATGAACTTAAAGAGGCTTATGAGAAGCTAGCATTCCTCATACTAGTTGGAGCTAGCGATCCAGAGATT
>CBEVQP010000107.1:0-4132 GCA_965552035.1 uncultured Thermoplasmata archaeon
GCATCTATCAACTCAAACGCCTTTTCATAAAGAACTCTTTTTGCTTCTCGTGACATTTTCTTTCTTTTTCCTTTTGGTCTTTTAGCTCGGAATATTTCATATAGAACTATTGTCACAGCATGGGAAAGATTAAGGACGGGATATTCAGGATTTGCTGGGATGCGCACCATAATGTCCATTTTTGAGAGCTCTTCATCGGTGAGACCAATACTCTCCCTTCCAAAAAAGAGGCCAATATTTCCATCAATCTTTTTTACTTTTTCAGCAAATTCTCTCACTTCGATATAAGTTCTTAAATGCCTTTTTCCTGTTCTATGAGTCACAGCAGAAGTACCTACAGCATAATCAACCATGTTAATAGCTTCGTCAATATTTTCCAATATCAAGGCATTTTCAAGAATGTCGAGTCCGTGCATTGATCTTCTTCTGGCTTCTTCAGAGATTTTTGGAGGGTTGATTAGTACGAGGTTATTGAATCCAAAAACCTTCATATGTCTGGCAACAAAGCCTATATTTCCTTCATACTCGGGCTCCACAAGAATTATATAAAAATTAGAGAAATCAGGTACAGGCACGGATAATGCCTCCCTTTATGGGATAAGTCGCTCCCTATCTCTTGGGAATAACATGGCTTCTCTTACATTTTTCAGACCCAAGAGTTGCATTACAAATCTCTCTGCTCCAATGGCTAGGCCACCGTGTGGCGGCATTCCATACTTAAACACTTCAAAGTAAAATTCGAACTTTTTAGGATCGTATCCACGTTTTTTATACGACTCTACGAGCAAATCGTACTGGTGTATCCTTTGTCCCCCAGTTGTAACCTCCATTCCCCTAAAGAGAAGGTCAAACCCTCTAGAATACTTAGGTCTCTCAAAGTCTGGCATCGTGTATGGTGGCCTTTTTTCGAGAGGATACCCATCGACGAAAAGAAACTCAGTATCATGTTCTTCTTTTGCCCAATCTGTGAGCGACTTTTCGTCTATAGGGTCTAGATCAAGCTTTTCACCTTCTTCATATCCTAAAATTTCCATAGCTTCTGTAAAATGAATTATTGGGATCTTCTCGGGAACTTCGGGAAGTTCTACTCCTAACAGCTTAAGCTCTTTACTATTTTCTTCGTTTATGGTCTTGATTATCTCGATTAAAACCTCGTTTTCGAGCCTCATTACGTCAAACTCATCGTTTATGAATCCCATTTCGAGGTCCAGGCTAAGGTATTCGTTTAAATGTCTTGTCGTGTTATGAGGCTCTGCTCTATAGACCATTCCCACCTCGTAGACCCTTTCGAAGCCTGCGCCTACCATCATTTGTTTATAGAACTGCGGGGATTGGGCAAGATACGCTGCCCTTTCAAAGTATTTTATTTCAAAAAGATTTGCTCCGCCCTCGGTACCTTCTGCAATAATCTTTGATGTATGAATTTCCGTAAATCCTCTCTTTTTCAAGCTTTGTCTAAATGCATCAACAATCGTGGCTTTTATTTTAAAGATCGCCCTCACATCGTCTTTCCTCAGGTCTAATACTCTATGCTTTAACCTTGTGTCGAGCTCTACATGAACCTTATCTATTATGCCGATGGGCAGTGGCGCATGTGCGTGACTGTAGACCTCACACTTTTTTGGGATTATTTCAAAACCCATTTTTGCAATGTCGCTTTTGACCACGATCCCTTCGAAACCTACAACGGATTCTCTATGGATATTTTTCAAGATCTCATATATTTCTGGAGATTCGTTCTTTTTAACAGTAATTTGAATACGCCCCCCTCTGTCCCTTAAAATAGCGAAAAGTATTTTTCCTAGGACCCTCACATCTTCAATCCAACCTGCAACAATGACTTCCTTGTTATGCATTTCTTCAGGATTAATTTCAGAAGACAATAACCTTTTGTTAAGGTCTATACTCATATATTAGCACCTCACAAGATTTCTTTAATTAAGGCTTTTGCCGTTAACCTAACGGCCTCTTCACTATTATATATGGGTCTCCAACCGTATGATTTAATTTTTTCAATAGAAAGTCTCATGAGTTTTACATCTCCTTTCCAACCTCGACCATCAATTCCTCCAGTAAATTTAAATTTCACGTTCTCTAATCCCATTTCCTCAACTACTATTTCCGCAATTCTTCTTACGTTTATCCAGTCTTCAGATCCCAAATTGAATATTTCCATATCCTCTTTCCTTTTTTCGAAACCAAAGAGCATACCATCTATGCAATCTGAAATATACAAATATGACTTTGTTTGGGTACCGTCTCCTAGTATTTCTAGCTCCTTAGGATTATTCTTTAGCTTGTTTATAAAGTCATAAATAACTCCGTGGGTACTTCTTGGTCCAATAACGTTTGCAAATCTGAATATAGCACCTCTAATACCGTAAGTATGTGAATATGCCGTTATAAGACCCTCGCTAGCTAGTTTTGTAGCCCCATAAACGGATATAGGCTTTAGAGGCCCATAATTTTCTGGTGTGGGAATTATTTCTGCCTCCCCATATACTGTCGAAGACGATGTAAATAGAAATTCTTCAACTCCAAATTTCCTCATTACCTCTAAAAGCACATAGGTTGCAATGTAGTTATTTTGTACGTGTGACCATGGTTCTATAGAGCTAGTTTTTACATCAGGATTCGCAGCTAAATGAAAGACAACATCTATATCGTAGGATTTGAAGACATTGTACACATCTTTTTCTACGGTAAGGTCACCCTTAACAAATATAGCATTCTCACCTAAAATATGCTCTATAAACTCTTTTTTTCCAGAACTCAGGTTGTCAAATATAATCACGAAGTTCCCATCTTTTACCAGTCTCTCTGCTGTATGGCTTCCTATAAATCCTGCTCCACCAGTAACAAGAACGTTTTGTCCCTTCATTTGTAGACCCCCTTTTAGAGGAATATGTGTACTACACCTAGAATTACGAGCGTATATATTGTGAGCCTAAGAAGAGTTCCCATAACTACTGCCGCAAGTATATATCTTTGGGGAAATCCAATCAACGTACCTATTATACTCCCGCCAATCGCACCCGTGCCTTGAAAAGGTACAGCGACGAATAACGTAAGTCCAAAAAAAGTAGCGCCGGCAACTTTTCTACTTTTTTCAAATGTTTTTTTACCCTTCTTCTCTATTGTAGCTATAATTTTACCAATTCCTGGCACTTTCTTAAGAATTGGCAGATTCCAAGTGATAAAGAGCGTAACTATGACATCAGTAAAAAGCAAGGTTCCTACCAAATATGCTGGATGAAGACCTAGTTTTGTGATTCCCAGGGGTACCGAAATTTCAAGTCCAAGAGGAGTGAATACATAAGTTCCCACTAAAATAACTGTGTTAAGGAATAGTTCGTATTGATAATTGTAAAGAACTAACAGAAATGCTGCATAAATTGCTATAGGAAATAGAAATTTGAAAATGGGGTTACTTATAGCCCACTTAGTTGTTAGAATAAGGAATTCTACGAATTTATTGTTTCCAAGCATATACTTAACCTCTCTACAAGGCGTTACTTTTGTATTATTATCGCTGCATGATCTTTCTCGTAGGGCTCTAATCTAAGCCTCTGAAGGATTTTATATCCTTGGCCTCTTAGATAGTCTTCTACTTCATCAAAAATGTCTTCAGGATCTTTTACCACATCAATGCTTCTGGCTTTTACCATTATGATTCCTATGCCTCCGTCTTTTAGGAAAACGCTAACATTTTTGTGGAATATTTCTGCCTGATCTCTTTGGGCAATGTCTTGATAAACAACATCTACTTCTGGGACAACGTGTATGTATTCATTAACTTTTCTAGCATCTGCTAAGATAGGAAATATGTTAGGCCTCCTAGAAGATAACCGTAGAAGCTCTACGAAAGGTCTTGGAGATATTTCAATTGCGAAGATGTAACCATCCCTACAAATATCTGAAATGTGACTAGTCGTTGTACCACTTGCTGCGCCTAGATATAGAACCTTAGTATCTTCGGAAAACGGCCAATATTTAATTCCATTATGAAGACTCGCTCCAAGTTTACTCCTATAGGGATCCCATTGTCTGTACATTATTCCTCCAGGAACCCTATACGTTTTCTCGCCGTAAACGCTCTCCCTCTTGGTAAGGCTCTGAGTATAATAGTTAT
>CBEVQP010000108.1:0-4106 GCA_965552035.1 uncultured Thermoplasmata archaeon
GGGTTTTGTGCATTAAACATTTCCTTCATTATTCTTGCCCAAATTCTTCTTGCTGCCCTGAACTTGGCTATTTCTTCGAGAAAGTCGTTATGGGCCGCGAAAAAGAATGATAATCTAGGGGCAAATTTGTCCACTGGTATCCCTCTAGCTTCTACAGCTCTGACATATTCTATGGCATTTGCAAAAGTGAATGCTAGCTCTTGTACTGCGTTTGCTCCAGCTTCGCGAATGTGATAACCGCTAATGCTAATTGAATTCCACTTGGGTATGTGCTTAGAACAATAAATGATAATATCCGTAACTAGGTGCATCGATGGTTTTGGAGGATAAATATAAGTCCCTCTCGCTATATACTCCTTGAGTATGTCGTTTTGAACGGTACCACGAAGTGCTTCTTGTTTTACGCCCTGAGCTTCGGCCACAGAAATATACATCGCCAGAACAATGGGTGCTGTAGCATTTATTGTCATTGAAGTACTAACCTTATCTAGGGGTATCCCGTCGAATAATATTTCCATGTCTTTAAGAGTGTCTATAGCTACACCTACCTTTCCAACTTCTCCTTCAGCCATTGGATGATCAGAATCATAACCAATTTGTGTAGGGAGATCAAAAGCGACTGAGAGTCCTGTTTGGCCTTGTGAGAGAAGATACTTATACCTTTTATTTGACTCCTCAGCAGTACCATAACCTGCATATTGTCTCATTGTCCAAATACGTCCGCGATACATGTTGGGATACGGTCCCCTTGTGAAAGGAGGTTCTCCCGGGAACCCCACGTGCTTAAGATAATCGAAACCTTTTTCCTCAAGGTCTAATGGTGTGTAGAGTGGTTTAATCTTAATTCCTGAGGTCGTTTCAAATATTTCTTTTCTTTCAGGTGCTTTAGCAATCCAAGGATCATAGACGTTTTTCTTCCATTTTTCAAACTCTTCTTTCAACTTCTTCAAGTATTCCTCATCATACATTTTTACCACCTGTGAACAAATATTGAGTGTTCTTCTACTACTATTTCAATATTAACCTCCGAGAAGGCTTATAAATACCCCTGCAGCCACAGCCGTGCCGATAACTCCTGCGACGTTAGGCCCCATAGCGTGCATCAATAGGAAATTGCTCGGATTTTCCTTTTGACCAAGCTTTTGGACAACACGAGCAGACATTGGCACCGCAGAAACTCCTGCAGCCCCTATCATAGGGTTAATTTTCCCTTTAGTTATTATATACATAAGTTTACCCAGCAATACTCCACCAGCAGTCGCAGAAGCAAATGCTACTACTCCTAAGCTTAAAATTTCTAATGTCTGAAGTGTAAGGAATCTAGTCCCTTCCATAGTAGATCCTACACCGATTCCCAAGAATATCGTGGCGATGTTTATAAGTTCGTTAGCTGCTGTCCTGCTCAATCTCTCTGTTACACCACATTCTCTAAGGAGATTTCCAAATGCTAACATTCCAATCAAAGGTGCGCTTGGAGGGACCAGTAATATGGCCACTATAGCTACAACTATTGGAAACAATATTTTTTCTGTTTTACTAACTGGTCTTAAAGGTTTCATAACAACACTACGTTCTTTCTTTGTTGTCAGAGCTTTAATCACTGGAGGTTGAATAATTGGGACTAATGACATATAAGAATAAGCAGCTACTGCTGTAGCCCCTAGTAAATGTGGTGCTAATTTTGTTGTAATATATATTGTTGTAGGGCCATCGGCACCTCCAATTATGCCTATAGAGGCTGCTTCATGGAGGTTAAATCCCAATGCTAAAGCTGCAAGCATTGCAACATAAACTCCAATTTGAGCTGCTGCTCCTAACAAGAATGTTGTTGGATTTGCTATCAAAGGGCCAAAATCGGTCATAGCTCCTAATCCAAAGAATATGATTATTGGAATAATTTCTGTTTCTATCAAATATTTATAAACTATGTGAAAGAATCCGTGGATTTCTGTGAGACCAGTTGCTGGAAGGTTGACTAAGATTGTAGTGAATCCTATAGGAACTAATATAAGTGGTTCCATTTCGTACTTAATTCCCAAATACACAAAAAGTGATCCTACTATTATCATTACAAAGTTCTGCCACTCAAGTTGCATAATACCCATGCTTTCAATGACATACCTTAGAGCGTCAACAATGCTTCCTACCATCACGTTTCACCGTTTACTAAGCGATTGCAAAGAGTGGATCGTCCGTATTAACTGATGTGCCCTCTTTTACAAAGATCTTTGTAATCTTCCCTGACTTAGGAGCCACGACTTCATTCTCCATTTTCATTGCTTCTATATACAAAACTACATCTCCTGAATTTACTTGTTGACCCTCATTTGCTATTATTCTCGTGATCTTTCCTGGTAAAGGTGCCCTTACAATTTCTCCTTCTGTTACTTCTTCTCTCTTTTCTGTCACTATTGTCTTAACTTCTTCTTGGGGTTTTTCTTCTGGCTTTGGTTTCACTTCCTCTACTTTAGCGGGTCTCTCCTCTATTGTTTTGACTTGTGGTACCCTAGTTACTGATGTTACTACTGGTGCTCCTGAGATCTCTTCCACCTCAACAACGTATTCCTTACCGTTAACAATTACCTTAAACTTCATTTTGGTCATCATTACGCCCTCCTTAACCTCTCATTGACGATGAACTCATCATAGTTTAGACGAGATATTGAAGACTCCGGCATAACGGCCTCAACCTTTCTGGCGTAATCCCATAACGACCTATCTTTACTTACTGGTCTTGAGATTTGTTTGCTTTTTAAAATTATATAAGCTGCAAGTGCTGCTCCTATTACTGCAGCAAGCTCTTCATCTTCTTCCTCTACAACCTTGGGTCCTAGAACTACTTCTCTTTTCTTTTCAATTCTTGTTGTGATTCGGCTAGTAATTACACCAACCAAATATATTGCCAAGGAGAGGACTCCTAAAACCAAGAACACAATAGTAACTCCTATGACGGTTACAACAAGACCTTCCTTAATAAACGACATTAAAAAGAAAGGCAAAGTATCCATGGCCTCTCCCTTCTAACCTAGTCTTAAACGGGCATGTTTCCATGTTTCTTAGGAGGTCTCTTTTCCCTCTTTGTCTTAAGCATTTCTAAGGCCAAATAGACTTTGGGCCTTGTTTCTGCTGGATCTATTACATCATCAATATATCCTCTCTCGGCAGCCCTATAAGGATTTGAATACATTCTACGATACTCTTCTATGAACTCCTGCCTCTTCTTTTCTCTTTCCTCTGGATCCTCAATTTTTGCTAACTCTTTCCTGAAAATTATTTCTACCGCTCCCTCCGGACCCATTACTGCTATCTCTGCTGTAGGCCAAGCATAGACAATATCCGCGCCTAGATCTTTACTACACATGGCAAGATATGCTCCGCCGTAGGCCTTTCTAATTATTATTGTAATTTTTGGTACTGTAGCCTCCGAATATGCATACAACATCTTTGCTCCATGCCTAATTATCCCGCCATGCTCTTGACGAGTTCCGGGCATAAATCCAGGTACGTCCACGAGGTTTAGTATTGGTATGTTGAAAGCATCACAGAATCTTATGAACCTCGAGGCTTTATCAGAAGAGTCTATGTCTAATACTCCTGCGAGATATGCTGGCTGATTAGCTATAATTCCGACTACGTATCCACCTATACGAGCAAAGCCCACAATAATACTTTTGGCCCACTCGGGTTGAATTTCAAAAAACTCTCCATTATCTACAATTCTCGTTATTACTTCATGCATATCATAGGGCTTGTTTGGATCTGTTGGAACAATATTTCTAAGCTCAGGATCCTTTCTGAATGGGTCGTCTCCTGTATTCTCATAGGGAGGATCTTCCATGTTATTCTGAGGCAAATAACTAAGAAGTTTTCTCACTAGCTGAAGGGCCTCTTCGTCATCCTTGGCCTTAAGATGTGCTACTCCAGACTTTTGAGTGTGAATATGTGCTCCTCCTAACTGTTGATGATCAACATCCTCTCCAATCACAGCCTTAACAACCTTTGGCCCTGTAATATACATATAACTTGTCTTATCTACCATTATAACAAAGTCAGCTCTTGGATATCCCATCAACTTCGAGCATGGTGACAGTAAGACTGAACGGTAT
>CBEVQP010000109.1:0-4104 GCA_965552035.1 uncultured Thermoplasmata archaeon
AAACCTTGAAGACGTCATCTTCAGATATTTCGCTATTAATAGCAGCTATTTTTTCCCCTATTATTAATACGTCCTTCTTCCCTAATGGTTTAGGAGCATAAACATTTCCATTCTTAATAAGAAGGGCATTCAATTCACTACCCTCCATAAATCAAATATGATGAACAGTTTGAGGACCTATTGCTCAGAGGAGATTACTATCCTCCACTTTTCGGAGTCTATAACTACATTTACTTCTTTAATACCGCCGGCACCCTCAACATCGACCTCCGTGACTGTTGTATAGCCAAGACTCTCAAAAAGCCCTACAACAACTCCATACGCAAATCGCGTAACAAGGTGCATTATCGCCTCAAAGTATTCATCCTTCTTGAAAGTCACTTTTATCTCGTTCCCCTTTTGAACTACTTCACTTTTTGGAACATTTCTTAGATGTGCTAAAGCTTTAAATAACAATTCTATCAGATCCCTTATTCTTCTTTGTTCTACTAGGATTCTAGCAGCCTTTTCATGTTTTTCTGCAATCCATCTCCCGCTTTCCTTTCCTAACTGATATATAACCACGTAACTCCCAGTGCCCATACATTTATACATCATTTCAAAAGCTCTCGCAAACCTGCTTAAGCTTATCATTACTAAAGGCTCGTCAAGATTCTCTATAGAAAACTCAGGAATTTCCTCTACTGCGTAGTACATGCCATACTCTTTCAATGGCACTATATCCCACGAAATATTTGGGATCCCCTTTAAGACCTTCTCCAAATCTTTAACTACCATTTCAAGCATATCCTGACTCTCAAATTTTATAAACGCATATATCGTGTGTTTATGATCGCTATCCTGTGAGAGGTCTATCTGTAACCTAGGTGGAAGTCCTAGATCCCTAAAGAGGATTACAAAAAACTCGCTTATGGTCTCTTCATCTGCCGTGATCCTAATAAGTATACCAGGCTTGTCTGAGATTATTGGAAGTCTTAACATGCTCTTCATACTCTACACCTACATCTCACTGGTTTTTAATTTATGCAATTTACATTCTTTCACACTACTTATATAATATCTAGTATTGAGCGTATTTGTGCATTACGTATATCTCCCAGCATTTACGGAAAGAATGTGTCCAGTTATCCCCCGTGACTTCTCCGGATCTGTCAAAAATAGTATTGCCTCAGCAACGTCTTCTGAATTAAGTATAATTCCTAGGGGATGTAATTCCTCTATTCTTTTTCTTTACCCACGTGGCTCTTAAAAGAAGACTCAAAAACTCTTTTGTCACTAAAAACGGGCCAGTAAGGTAACCCTAATTACTTTTCCCAATTCTCTAACGTTATTTCTTCTATTGTACCTCTAAGAACTATTCCTGCATTATTTACAAGCACATTGATACACGGCACAAGATTCTCGATCTCTTCTTTGGCTTTCTTAATACTCTCCAGCTTTGTCACGTCCACCTCTACCTCAAGTGCAAATGGTGCTCCCAATGTCTTTGTTTTATCCACAACATCTTCTGCAAGTTTTTTTGTTTTCTTTATAGGTTATAATCACCCCCTATAACCCTCCCGAACAAACCTAAGCGCTGTAGTTCTTCCAATTCCCCTGCTTCCTCCGGTGATAAGCACATATTTCTTTTTCATATAGTTCCTCCTAAAAGATATATATTGTCTTCAAAAGGTTATAGCACTTCTTCTTTTATATCAAAAAGAGTCGATTACAGACGAAAACAACGTAAACCTTTCTAACATTCTTCGCAAAGATAATCGAGCACCTTCTTAAGGACTCCTAAAAACCTTTTGGAAGCCTCAAAATAGGATTCGCCCAATGGGGTAACCGTATAGACTCTCCTCGGTGGACTCGAATTATAGTCCCATTGAGAAATTATTAACCCTCGAGACTCCATCCTTCTTAAGTACATATAGATCATACCCGGTGGTAAAGGAGATTCAAATAAATCCTCAACAATTTTTGATATCTCGTATCCATGAACTTCATTCTTCTCTTTAATTATTTTTAAAATAATTAGCGGCAGGTACTGCCCCATAAAACCCTTCCAAGGGCCTCCCCTACCACCCGGGACTCCATATGGCATTATAGTTACCCTCACTAGAGCAAATCTCTCCAAAGAGCGTTGGGTATATGCGTTTTGAGATTGCCCTCTACAGTTATTTAAACGTTTCGATCTATTTTCTTCTGATATCTCTCAATTCTTATAAAACGTAGGTTAGTATAAAAACGCGCTGTCTGGACTTATCAAGCTCTTTGACAGCATTTGACAATAGATTCTGTTCTGTAAGGCACTAACACACGTGTCTTTTGACACAACAGATCACAGAGCCTATATATTTAAATATAACATTCTTTTATTCGAGAGCATAGGAATCTAACGCGAAAGGTGGGAGATCATGGTCAACAATAACCATAATAATGATCCTTATAATGTGCCGGATACAGTAAGTGCCCTTTCAAGGACTGGCAAGCTTAAGTCAATGCTTACACCGTCAAGACTTGTCTTGGCAGGGTTCGCGGCAGGCGCATATATAGCGTTTGGTTTTATGTTAGCTCTCATAAGTGCAGTCTCATTTTCTCCATATGGTTCATCACCGAACTTCTCAGTGTTTAAGATTTTGTTAGGAGTCGTTTTCCCAGTAGGGCTCATTATGGTAGTTATTGGTGGCGCAGAACTATGGACAGGTAACGTCTCGGTAGGCGCTTATTCAAAGTTCAGCAGGACGGCTAGGATTGAACACATCCTTTACAATTGGATTGGAAGCTATACAGGAAACTTTATAGGCTCAGTTTTTATGGCATTTATGGCTGTTTATGGTACTGGTATTTTCCTTAAAGCTCCTCTCGCCGATCTTAGTGTGGCTATCTCCTCCACAAAAGTTAATTATAGCATATGGCAATTATTTTGGTTAGGAGTTGGTTGTAACTGGCTAGTAAACATTGCTATATGGCTCGCTGCAAGAGCTAAGGATCACGCTGGCAAAATACTCGCTATATGGTTCCCCATATTCGCTTTCGTTACGATAGGATTCGAACACAGTATAGCAAATATGTGGATGCTTACTGTAGGGACATTCCTTGATTCAAGCATTACATGGATTGATATAATGAGGAACATCTTCTTCGTTACTCTAGGAAACGGAGTCGGAGCTTTGGTCTTTGTTTCATTTTACTATTGGTACCTTTCGACACCAGACGATTACAAAGCAGCCCTCAAGGAGTTGGCAGAACTCCTCGCGATAATAGCAATATTCACGCTAATAATGCCAGGGGTTGCATATTTAATCGCAGCGGCTTTTACATGGATTGGAGTTCCAAACCATGTATTTCCAGTAATAATCTCGATCTACTTCCTTATCGTTACATTTATCTTTTACAAATTCAAACCAAAAGGTGAAAAAGAATGAACAATGTGGAAAAAATACCTATAGTTTGTCCATACTGTGGTTTCGGCTGTAGAATTTATGCCATAAAAAATGGTAATAGGATCAAACTAGAATTCGTAAGGGACATTCCTACAGTCAATCAAGGAAGTCTCTGTCCAAAGGGGCTTGCCTCTCTTGATTATGTGCTAAGTAGAGATAGACTCAAAACTCCTCTTAAAGTATCAGATAGAGGAAAATTTTCCGAGATATCCTGGAAAAAAGCAATAGAAATTGTCTCAAAAAACATCAAGGAAATGGTTAAGAAGCACGGACCTGACTCACTAGGATTTATTTCGAGCGCTAAGTGTACTAACGAAGAGAACTTTTTAATGCAAAAAATTGCTAGAATGCTGGGCACAAATAACGTAGATCATTGTGCACGATTATGCCACGCTTCTACTGTTGTAGGTCTAGCAAAGACCGTAGGTGCTGCTGCTCAGTCTGGATCATATCTTGACATCCCCAAGGCAAACGCAATAATGATTTGGGGATACAACCCCGCCGAGACCCATCCTGTCGTTATGAAATACATTCTCGCTGCAAAAGACAACGGTGCAAGAATAATCCTTGTTGACCCTAGAAGAACAAAAAGTGGTTGGTTTGCTGATTATGTCCTTAGGTTAATACCAGGTAGCGACGTAGCGCTAGCAAATGCAATAATGAACGTCATAATTTC
>CBEVQP010000110.1:0-3965 GCA_965552035.1 uncultured Thermoplasmata archaeon
CCAAGATGTCCCTATGCAATGGAGAAGTGTAAGCATGAAGAACCGCCAATGTTCGAGGTCGCACCCGATCATTTTGTTGCATGTTGGCTGTATGAGAAAGAAGGTGAAAAAGTGAGTGATGAAGAAGCAGCATCCACATAGTCAACTTAATCTTACTCTTTTTTACCAGCTCCGCTTTTTCAAAATTTTTCTCAAAGAAACCTTTTAATTTTTGTAAAAAGCATGTTAGAGACTTCTAGGATGATCTATTTTTATTATAAAAACAAATTTACAACGAAAGGCTTTTATCTAGAATTTTTATTCATTTATTTTAGAAACAAATAGTTGAATAAAGAAACTTTTGACATTAAACTTTGTACGATGATGAAGGGGAGACGGTCTGAAAAAGATGATGATTAGCAAGCCATCTGAGTACGTATATATTCAAATGGGTGGGTTTAATGGAGTACGGAAAAATATGGTTTGGCGAGGATGCAGAACTTGAAGAACGTGAGGAACGAACTGAAAAAGTAGAACACGATGTTGAATTTAGAAGATATAAAACGTCAGATGGAGATGTTGTGAAAGTAATGATTACCGACGCTTACGTGCAAATAAAGTATTCAAATGGTGCTGTAGAGGTAATAAATATAGAAAACCTAAGAATCTGCCCGAAATGTTTGTCTGAGGGTTTACTACCATTTACTAGTAGCCATGTATGTCCTATTCATGAGGAGCCTACAATTCCATATGATCCTGAGGATTTTTATGCCCTCGAAATTGCGCTTAACAAATGACTTAGAAACAAAGTTCAAGGCTCTTTCCTTACTTTTAATAACTCTTTTAATATTGTCAATTTTTGCTTTTATTTTCATGTATTTTCAATGGAGAGGTGTTGTTGAGGAGAATAAAAGGCTAGAATTTTATCGTGAGAGATATAAAAAATTGGAAAAGATCATTAATCAAAGAACACCATTAGCAAAAGATGGGCTAGCAAATTTAATTGTAATCAATAATGAAGTACAAGAGGTAGCTATGAGATTTTATTCCGGAATTTTTCAAAAGGACGGGGAAGCACTTACTTTATGGGTTCATACAAATATTAAATACGTAGAGGATAGCCTCTACCCTAGAATTTTTGCGGGAAATGTATCGTTTGTGAATGATGTATGGCAATCTTCCATCGAGACTCTTCAATTAAGGCAAGGTGATTGTGAGGATCTAGCAGTTCTTTTGGCTGCACTTATTAAGTCCATATATCCTGATTGTGAGGTCTACATTATAGTAGTAAGCTCTTCTAGTGGTTTTGGACACGCTGCTACCCTAGCTTTTTATCGTGGAGAGTATTATCTGTTCGAACCTACTTTTGGGATGACGTTCGAATTAGAAGAAGGGCTTTATGAATGGTTCAATGATGTGAAAATTCCTCAAGATGCCTATGTAAACATGATAGTAGGGTTGAACTCTAACAACGAGAAAGTTTATTTGGAGTTCTCTTCTACTTATCACTTCATAATGTGGTTTAGAAGTTACAAAGAAACAAAATAACAATATATGGACTTTAAAAACATCTTTAATTAGGATTGCAGAGGCGTACTAAGTTGGTGTGTTTCAATGGAAACAATTAGAGTATCCTTAGGTACTGCAGCAAGTCTAGGTTTAAAGGCCATAAAAGTAAGCAGTCCCTTTTATACGGCCTACTTACTCACACCCATCCCGTGTAAGGCAAAATGCATGTACTGTGCACAAGCATATGGAATAAGTGACAAACTTTCCAGGGTTTTTTGGCCTGAATATCCGCTAGAGGATGTTATTTATCGTTTAAAACTAAAAAAGCCAAAAAGAATATGTTTACAAGCCACTTATGGAACCAGCTCATATGCGTTTATAGAAAAGGTACTCCCAGAATTAGTAAAAATATCTCAAGTATCTGTTTCGTATTTTCCAAGAAATCAAAATGAAATAAGAAAGATTAAAGAATTGGGAGCAGACTACATAGGGATATCAATAGATGTTGCTAGCCAGCCCCTTTTTGAAAAATTTAGAAAATATGATGCAATAACGTGGGAGAATACATTTAAATTTTTAAAAATAGCATCAAATATTTTTGGGGAATGGCACGTAATCTCTCATGTCATTGTAGGTTTAGGAGAAACTGATTTTGAAGTAATAAGTTTATTGCAGAGACTTGTTGAGATGAAAGTACTGCCCTCTTTAATGGCTTTTACACCTATAAAAGGAACTCCTTTAGAAAATTTTCAGCCGCCTGATTATAAGAGATATAGAGCTATACAAGTCTCTTTATCCCTCATTCTCAAAGGAAAGAGATTCTCCGAGAATTTATTCGATGATAAAGGAAGATTACTAAAGTTTCCTATGAAAAATGAAGAGATTTATAGGATTTTAAAGGGAAATACATTCACAGTGGTAGGGTGTCCATGGTGTAATAGACCGTATTATAATGAAAAACCTTCTAAACCATACAATTTCCCAACACCCCCTGATACTATATCTGAATATATTAAGGAGGCACTTCAATATGTTGAGAGTAATAATAGACAAAAGGCGTAATCCGTACTTCAATATGGGTTTAGACGAGGCATTGTTACTTGGGAAAACATTTACCCTAAGATTGTATGGTTGGGAACCACCATCAGTAACATTCGGATATTTTCAAAGGATTAACGAGTTTATAGATATAGAAAAATGTGAAAAGTTAGGAGTTCCTTATACTCGAAGAATTTCTGGAGGAGGAGCAGTACTTCACATGTACGAGTTAACGTATTCTATAGTGGGCCATAAGGATGTTCTTGGAAAATGGCCCGAGGAGAGCTTTGAAATAATATTAGAGTTTATAGTAAGTGCTTTGAAAAACTTGGGGATTAATGCAAAAAGGGAAGGAATAAATGATATTGTGGTTAATAACAAAAAGATTTCTGGTAATGCACAAGCTAGGAAAGACGATAGAGTATTACAACATGGGACAATTTTGTTAGATGTTAATAGAGAGCTTATGGATTTGATACTAAAAATTCCAGGTGTAAAATCTCAGGACAAGAAGTTAAAGAGGGTCTCTGATAGAGTAACTACAATTAAAGAGGTATTGGGAAAAATTCCTTCAAGGGAGGTAATTACTAGCGCTTTTGTTGAGTCAGCTATGGAACATTTTGGAAAGATTTACATAGGATCGTTAAATGAGAACGAAATAATCTTAGCGGAGGAGCTTGCAAATGCCAAGTACAAAAACCGAGAATGGATATTCCGCAAGTGAAATAAAATCTGGAAAATATCTCAAGGTAATGATAAAAGTAAAGGAGAACATAATAGAGGAATTAATAATTCATGGGGACTTCTTTGCATTTCCAGAAGATGCAATTGATGTATTAGAGAAAAATGCAAAAGGAAAGACGTTAGATGATGTTTTAAAGTTTATAGATGAATTAGATGTGCATTTAGTAGGAATATCAAAGGAGGATTTGAAAAGTGTCATCAAAAAGGCATTTGAAGGAGCTAAAAGTTTATAGACCACTCCCAAAGTTTCCACCTATATCAGTTACAGGCAAAGGGTGCTTTCTTAATTGTAAGCATTGTGGAAGAAAGTATCTATTGGGTATGCTTCATGCATCTCAGAGCAACCTCTACGAGATAGTAAAAAATCTTGTGGAAAAAGAAGAAATAAATGGTATATTGATTTCTGGAGGTCTAGATTCTGAGTTAAAGATACCACTCCCATGGGAAATTATAAAGAAAATAAAAAGAGATTTTGAGTTGAAAGTAAATGTTCATGTAGGGTTTATCGATAAAAAAGATATTGAGAAGTTGGTAGAGGCAGAGGTAGATGTTGTTTCATTAGATTTTGTATCAGATAACAAAGTTATAGAGGAGATTTATGGTATTAAGAAGAATGTGAATGATTATATTGAAATAATGATGGGATTAGAAGACGAGAACGTACCTTACGCTCCCCACGTAACCATAGGGTTAGA
>CBEVQP010000111.1:0-3955 GCA_965552035.1 uncultured Thermoplasmata archaeon
CTTAGGCGGACTTAGAGCAGCTTATTGGACAGATGTGCTCCAGGGCATTTGGATGTACGTTGGTATCTTCGTAGCAGCCTTCTTAATTGTAGGCAAAATAGTACCCGGCGGATTCTCGGCCCTTATGTCTTCTGTGAGAGAAATAAACCCAGCACTCCTGACGATGAACTGGTCCAAAGAAAAGACGCTAGGTGCGATCCTTATTTATGGTCCTGGACTCATGTTGCTACAGCACCTGTGGATTAAGTATTATATCGCAAAAGATGAGAAAGTTCTCAAGGTCTCTGCTGTAGGAACAGCCATATATCTAAGTACCTACTACATTGCAGCTGCACTTATTGGTCTATCAGCTGCTGTAGCCAATGTAAAAGGCGTTGAAGGAGTGCTTGATCCTGGCTTTATTTCAACCCTAAAGGCAACTTATGGTAGTAATGATGCCATCGCTGCTGTGATGATTTACAAGCTATTACACCCACTTATAGCAGGATTCCTTCTAGCAGGTGCTGCCGCAGCTGCCATGTCAACCCTAGACTCGTTCCTTGGATCAACTTCGATGATTCTTGTGAGAGATATCTACCAGAAGCACATCAAGCCAGGAGCTGACGAAAACCACTATGTAATAGTAAGCAGAGTTCTGATGATTATCTGGGCCTTAATTGGATGGTACTTTGCTATACGCAAGCCTGGACTTATTTTCGACATTGCTTCAATAGCATGTGCTGGAGGTCTACAGTTCCTACCTCTAGTACTCCAGGCTATAATACCTACAAAGAGGAAGTACATCAACAAGTACGGTGCCATTTCAGGACTTGTTGTTGGTAGCATACTTGCCGCCCTTCTTGCACCGCAAATCGGAGGAAAAATTGGAATTCCAGCGCTTGAGCACCCTGCAGTAGCAGGCCTTGTAGCAGTAATTATCAACGTAATCATTGCAATACTTGTAAGCCTAGTGACTAAACCCTCAGAGAACGAGATTAAAGTAAAAGAGGAGTACGACAAGGTGCTCGCAGAATTATAACCCCTTCTTTTTACATTTTTTATTTATGCGTTAGCATAGTGGGACGCTTACATGAACATTTAAATTTTATTCTCTCAAGATAGAATAATAGTATAAAGCGTGGTTCTTGTAACCTGTTCCTCCGGGGTGAGATGTTGGCCATTGAAACGATAACTGGCAGAGGTTCTGGAAAATCTGTGGAAGATGCTATTAAATCTGCCAAGAGAAGAATATACGTCGTCTCACCTTATATTTCTTCTGAATATGCAAAACTCCTTTTGAGGAAGGCTATAAATGGTGTAGAAGTATTTATTGTCACCCTAAAAGGAAAAAGAGAGTTTTCAACAGCTTTATTGCTCCTTTACTCAGGTAAAGTATCAAAAGAGGACGTAGAGAGAGTAGAGAACTATCGTAAAAGGTTGATAACAGCAATATATGCGTCCATGGCCATTTATGTAATACTTATTGCTTTAGTAATCATATCTCTTTTAGTTTTTGAAAACAAATATTGGGTGTATTTGCTATCAACTCCTCTCATAGGGCTTGTTTGCTCTGTATTCTTTTATGCAGGACTTGTAGAATGTGCCATACTAGCTGCACTAATTCCCGTTGTTTTACTATTCGGTACGATTTATTTTGATATCTCGAGACCTGAGCTTTATATCTATACGTTTTTCTGGTTTTTAGTCGCGGCCTTTCCTGCTATAATGCTCCTTCCTCTTTTCAGGGTATCATTTACTCGCGCATACCGCGGTATCATTCAAGAATTAGGTCCTCCTAGAAGACTCGTAAATGTGAGGTTTTTTGAGGACTCAAAAACATATGTTCATTCTAAGATCTATATCATAGACGATGTAGGATTTTCAGGTTCATTAAACCTCACAATCTCTAGCATAAAAAGGAATGTTGAGACAATAACAATTTACAGAGGTGAAGATGTTGAAAAAATTGAGAAAGATTTCTGGAAAATTTGGAATATGCTTAGTGATCCTACTATTAATGTCTTTTTTGATGTCTATTCCAGTTTCTAAAGGATCTGACGAGGATCAGATGGCCTACTTAAGAATATCAAGCATTGAGGATATTAACAAACTTAAAAATATGGGATTGGCAGAGGGATCAGGAACTCCAGAAGATCCATACATAATTGAAAATATATTTTTAACAGCTATTGGTACTCAAGGAATATTCATTGATAAAACCAATTTTCCAATTATCTTAAGAAATATTGTTGTTATAGGCGCAGACGTGGGTCATGGACTTAATATTCCGAAAGATAAAATACTATACGGCGGAATTATAATATACGCTGCTGAGAACGTAATTTTAGAAAACGTGACCATTTTTGGCAATTACATCGGAATTAACGTCTATAATTCTCAGAACATAGTCATAAAGGACAGTCTCGTTTCTTCATGTTTTAAGGGAATCGAAATATCCCACGCAACGCAAGTTACACTCGAGGATCTTAAACTATTTTTCAACACCAAAGGAGTATTTGTTGACAACTCAAATGATGTGTCTATAAAAAGTAGTATCGTCGTAAACTCGTTCCAGTATGGTGTTCAAATCACAGGATCCAAAAATATGGAAATCTCGGATAACACCATAGGTTTTGCTGTAACAGGCATTTCTATAGAGAATACTGCTAACATCATAGTTACAGGAAATGTAGTCTTTGACAATTCCCTTGGGTTATTCCTCTCCAAGGGCTCATCCGGCGTAGATGTTTCTCGAAATATTTTCTATAACAATAAAGGATTTGGAGTTTCTATAATGCCAGGGACTGAAGACATCACTGTTGTTCAAAATTCGTTCTTCTATAACAGAGAGACAAAAGATTATTACGAGGTCAATGTTTCTCAAGCTCAAGATGTGGGCGGTACGGCCATATGGAATACTTCGGAATTTGGCAATTATTGGCATGATTGGGCAGGAACCTCGGTAGATTACAACAACGATGAGATACTAGACGCCGCATATCCTATTTTTACCCTTCCTGGTACAGAAAATCCTCCTATGGACTGGAAACCCCTTACTAAGCCTCCAGTAATAGTTAATATGAGCCTTGTTTATCAAATAGTTCGCGACTATGTTTATGGAGATATTCTTACAAACATTAGTTCAAAAATCTCTCAAGGAAGTAGTCTTCCAAGTACCATGTCAAACAGCCTAGAGGACACTCTAATTTCTAAGTCCCTTAGGCCTATAATTTGGGGGGCTAGCCTGGTAGGTCTCGGATCCTCTTTGGCTTTCATTGCTATGGCATTGTTAATAAGAAAAAGATTCAAAAGGTAGCAGAAGCTTCTGATAGCTCGGTGAGAGAATGCAAGATAAGTTAGAAGCGATGAAGAAACTTAAAAAGGCCTTAGAAGAAGGCAAAGTCGATGGTGACATCATTGACCTTCTTCTCCTTATTAATTCTATAAAGGGTGTTCACACAACAAGTAGCTGTTCAGGCAGAGTAGGAATTATGGAGACTCCAGAATTTGGTGCAAAACCTCTTTCCAGATGGCTCATCAAGAAACATGAACCTATAAGCCTAAGTGAAGTGAAAGAGGCTCTAGAAGACAGTAAAGAAGGTATAATAATATTCAAAGTTCAACCTCCAATCTTTCATATAGTATGTGAAAATCTTGAAATCGCCAAACGTGTTCACCAACTAGGCCTAGAATCTGGATTTAAATATACTAGCTTTAGAGCATTGAGTTATTCGGGAAGAATTTTAGTCGAAATAAATAGCACTGAAAACATTTCTGCGCCTATTGGTAAAGACGGTAAAATACTTGTAGACGATTCTTTTCTTGAGTTCTTAGTAGAAATGGGAAATCGTGTTTTACTAAGAGGAAAAGCAAAAATTGATCGCCTCAAAGAGTCGTTCTATAAACTAAAAGAAGTATTGGGTAATGATCTTAACTGGAGCGTATATGGGCTTTCGTAGCATCTTTTATTGCATCT
>CBEVQP010000112.1:0-3909 GCA_965552035.1 uncultured Thermoplasmata archaeon
TCAAAAAAGAGGGCAAGAGTGTTAAGCTCATATATACAGTTCCTACAGCCCAAAACCCTGCAGGTACAACAATGCCAAATAACAGGAGGAAGAAACTTGTAGAGTTGGCGTATGAGTATGATACAATCATCGTAGAGGATAACCCATATGGTTATCTAATTTTTGATGACAAAGTGAAATTTAACCATGTAGCTACATTTGACGAAGAGGGCAGAGTATTGTATATGAGCAGCTTCTCAAAAATATTATCTCCAGGCTTTCGTCTGGGATTTATGGCTGGTCATAAAGACTTTATAAGGAAAATTGTACTTGCAAAGCAGGCCGCAGATCTTTGTACTCCAGCAATTACGCAGATAGCCGCTAATGAGTTCCTTAGGAGAGGATATCTAGAAAAACATATTGAAAAAATAAAGAGAGTTTATAAGGAGAAAAAGGAAGCAATGGTAGACGCCCTAAAGAAATATATGCCAGAAAATGCTGATTGGACAGATCCTGTGGGTGGAATGTTTATATGGTTAATGATTCCAGAAGTGGATACTACCGAGATGGTTATGAAAGCACTGAAAAAGGGAGTCGCCTACGTACACGGAAGAGCATTTTATCCGCCAAATGCACGTGAGCTTGGTAAAAATGCTATGAGACTAAACTTTAGCTACCCCTCAATAGAGCAAATATATGAAGGGATAAAGAGGCTTTCTGATGTAATAAAAGAATATATGAAATAAGATCAGCGCTTCCTTCTCCTCCTTCTTTTTGGTATATATGCTATGGCTTCTATTTCTACTAGAACACCTTTTGGAATTCCAGAAACCTCAACAACAGCTCTGGCAGGTTTGTGCTCCTCAAAGAACTCTTCATAGACGGCGTTAAACTCTTCAAATAAGTTTATATCCTTGATATATACATTTACTTTTACAATGTTCTTTATTGAACCTCCTGCAGCTTCAACTATAGCTTTAATATTTTCTAAAGCTTTTTTTGCTTGTTCCTTTATATTATTGCCCACAATATGTCCTGTTTTCGGGTCAAGCGGAATTTGTCCCGAAATAAAAACGAAGTTTCCGGCTCTAACGGCTTGCGAGTATGGTCCTACAGGCTTTGGAGCATTTTCAGTAAAAACAAACTTCATACAATCACCTCGAGCAAAAAGATTGTTAATTACGACATATAATAAAAGGAAAATTTTATTTTTATTTTATCTAAAAATAACTAAAGTGATAGAGGCCTCTTTCATTCTGGGGGCTTACCATGGAAGAGACAAAATCTCCCTATGCGTATTTAATTTTGGCGTATCTCATTAGTATAGGACTTATAGTAAGTATGACTATTGTGGTTTATACTATAGGTTGGCCAAATGTTAAAGAGGCGGCTTTTTCATATTATGTTCTACTTATTGATTTCATAGTTGTGTCCATCCTTTTTGGGACATATCTAACATTAGTTAGGGAGCGAATTGTTATTTACATACTCGAAGGCATCTCAGAAGAAGCCATAATTCTAGAGGCAATGCTATATTCCTTTATGATGCTTTTCTCAGCAGCAGGTATTGCACTGATTTTAATTGCAAGAACAAACTTCTTAGAAGCAACCTTAGTGGGAATTATGCTTCTCCTGATTATAGTTTCTTTAACGATTAAGGTTGAATCGAAACTAAGAAAAGCACATAGAAGAGAAAAAATTAGGGACTACATAAGAATTATGGCAATGAGGGGTATAGAACAGTCCAACAATATTTATCTTCTAGATGAACAAAGAATTTACGTTCCTGCCAGAGTAAAGGAGATTTTAGGTTTAAATACAAATGGTGCCGTTTTTATAGAAGATCTTTTAAGTGCCATAAGGGAAAGGTTTGGGGAAGAAGAATCAAGACGTTTAGAGACATTTTTGTTATCTGAGAGTGAAGAAACTGTTGTAATAGGGAATAATAAAAGCATAATTAAATTCTCGAGAGATAAGGATGAGGGGCATGTCATAACAGTAAGCTCAATAGAGATACCTAAAGATGGCGGCGTTGCTGTAGTTAAAGATGAGAAAATAGAGAAAATATATGGACACAAAGAAATTATTGAAAATCTCGAGGAATATCTAAAGGGAGAACTCACTGAAATAAACGTAGAATATGGGGAAATAATGACAATAGGGGAAAATAGTTATTTTATAAGAAGATATGAAGATTTGATAGAAATTATAAAGCTAGGACCAGAAGGTATTGAGGACGTCCATACAGCAATTGCGTTAAGGTTTTTCAGCGAAATGGATGCTATTACGCATATCGGGATATGCGTATATAAGAAGGATATAATTTTGTATGTGAATGACACGTTTTTGGAAACCTTGGACATAAATCTCAAAAAGGATGAAATTCTAGGAAAGAATATATGGAGCATTCTGCCACCAGAAGTCTCTCAAAGGCTTTTGGATATTATTCTTTCTACAAAAATGCCAATTAACAGACCTATACGTATCATCTCACCACAAGATTCCAGTAAAGATATTACGATTAGCATATTTCCCATAAGCAGACATCAGGATGTAAACATTATGATGGTATACCTCACAGAGCCTCGTGCTGATATAAGCAGAGAAATAATAAGTAAAACAATATCAGAGCTTATTGAAGATCTTAAACTAAGTCCTAGAGAGTCTATTGCGATCCTAGGAGCTATAAAAACGCTTATGAGCAAAAGACCTGAAAAAGGTAAAGTTAAGTTCAATATTCTTAGGGCAGTAATCCCTCCTGGAAGAAATAATATAGAAATCATCGGAAATGCCAACATTGAGACTGATTATTACTCATTTTGTGCATTATTTATCCTCTTTAATATGCTAGCTAGTGTTGGAAACACAAAGATACTCACAAACGGCGGAGATATAATAATAGTGGAACCCCAAATGGATCAAGAAAATCTTGAATTAATAAAGAAACACTTAAGAATAGAGTCACCACCTAGAAGACACTCTATATTGTGGTATTCTCTTCGTGAGTTACTAAGAATGGGAAATGTAGTTGAAATTAGGGATGGAAGAATAAAGATTATGTTGAAAAGATAAAAGTGTTTTGAAGAATTGGCGCGGGGGGCGGGATTCGAACCCGCGCGGGCTTGCGCCCACCGGCTTAGCAGGCCGGCGCCCTAGCCAGCTAGGCTACCCCCGCATAGGGCTAATCATTATTATTTTCACGAAATATATAAAGCTTGGGATGCTTAAATTTTTACTTCTTTATGACAAAATATGAGTGGTATGATCTACTTTATTATCAAATAGATGTTAAGAAACTCCAATATACTTCAGTGATGTATAATAATATTGCCCGCGTCCGGCGGGGGTCGCAAGTAGGGAGCAATCCCTACTGTGAGCGACCTCGTTCCAAGCGCGGGCACATTTCACACGCAAGATATATATAGGATCCCTTATTAGAATAAATCCAGATCTTTGCACTCCTCTTATGAATCAAGATCATTAAGTGCGGGCCCAAGAAACGCCTCCCCAAACGGGGAGGAAACTCTTGGGCCTCAGGTGGGTATACTCCTTCTGTAGAGGTGAGACCTGGTAGGCCCCCAACTCCGGTTGATCCTGCCGGAGGCCGCTGCTATCGGGGTCCGACTAAGCCATGCGAGTCTGGGACTCCCTTATGGGAGTCCCGGCGGACGGCTCAGTAACACGTGCCCAACCTACCCTCGGGAGGGGGATAACCCCGGGAAACTGGGGATAATCCCCCATAGGCCTGGGATTCCTGGAAGTGGGCCCAGGCCGAAAGGGGCTATTAAGCCCGCCCGAGGATGGGGGTGCGGCCCATCAGGTAGTAGGGGGTGTAACGGACCCCCTAGCCGACGACGGGTACGGGCCCTGGGAGGGGGAGCCCGGAGATGGACCCTGAGACACGGGTCCAGGCCCTACGGGGCGCAGCAG
>CBEVQP010000113.1:0-3865 GCA_965552035.1 uncultured Thermoplasmata archaeon
CATTCCTAGACACATCTCCCGCAATTTCCATAAACGACGCGGTAATAATCCGCAACACATCTCTTCCAAAGATACCTTCGGAGGAGGAGTTGGGAAATGATTGCTATCTAGCAGTCGCTATTGACAAGAGACTCGCAGAGGAGTGGATGCTCACAAGCAACAATTCCTTGGATCCTAGTCTTAGGGTAGGGATACTACAAAACGTTCTCAACACAGTTATAAATAAATACGCTCAGGCACTGTACAATATAGTCAACGGGGCAGATCCAGAGGAAGCCTTTGGGGAGTTTCAGTCATATCTGAAGACCTCTGTTCTCGCTGCTGCCCTCCAATTCGGAGGCGAAGAGGGTAGAGAGAAGCTGGAATCTCTTATATCGGGTAAAAAGCTTACATCAAGTGAAGAGACCACTGAGGATACTACTTCTGAGGGCCAAGGTGGCGAAGAGAGTACTGAGGGCAACGCAACAAATGTCTCGGCGGATAATGCAGATAGAAGGACGTACATAATTATAGCATCTACCATAGTCCTCATAGCCGTGGCCATCGCAGCGTTCGTATTGTGGTCAAGAAGACGCAAATAAGATTGGCCTTTTAAAATATTTTATTTTATACTTCGTTTTTAGGACAAAAACGAAGGGGTCTTTAGTATGAGCGAAGAGAAAGGTTCCTCTGCGAAATATAAATCTATGCACAATAAAACCTCAAAGCAACCTCGGATAAGGTTGCTTTATTCCCTAGCATTTTCCGATCCCTCGGCCTTAGAGATCTCAGCTATCGTAATCGGAATCCTCGCTAGCGTAATAGGACTATTCTTCATCCTAACAAGGTTTGCGTATTCAGCAGGACTTTATGCCTCTCCCTTAGCACCGTATGGAGGAGTGAAAGGCTATGTCGCTGGATTTAATAAGCCACTGCCGATACCTTCTGAAGCGGAGATAAGGGAAAACGCTATAAACTCATTTCTTCAGATCCTTCTTGATTCAAAGCTAATGGTTTGGCTGCTGTTTATAGTCTCGTTCTTCATAACTGTGTATCCTATAGCAAGAAGGTTACAGGATACTATGCTCCCCGCAACGAGTATCTCAGGAAAATCTTTAAGCGCCGTTGTGTGGACTGGTCTAATACCTATCGTGCTGTTATCGCTTGGCTATGCGTTCTTGTTTCTGAGCATGACAGCAGCGATTTACAAGTCTTACTTTAATAGCAACATCGACAGAAGTTTTGCCTTAGTGGCTAGTGGGTTAGTGTTCTACATGATCGCTACAGCAGTTCTATTCTACGATGCTATAGCAAGCACAGGTAGGCCAGACCTCGGCATAGTCCTAGGATTTCTTGTAGGCCTTGGCATAGACAGACTTGACCTCTCAGCTCTGGGACTCGTTGGAATATGTTTAGGCATTATTCTTGGCGGACTCGCGTTCCTTGGGCTAGCTGTATATAAGAGGTGGATTTCATTATGAGGGCCCGTGCGTTCGCGATATTCGTTGCTATGCTATTCGTTACTGGATCTCTCGCAGGAACTCTTACAATAAGGTCCGGATATGGTCTCCCTTCAAGATTTCACGCCATTTATAATCTCGAGGCGTTAGAAATACTAGCAGGAGTGGGCAAGGAATTGGGAAAACCCGTGGTATATGAATGGCCAGTTACAACGCTTCTGAGACCTGGAGAGACATATATTAACATAACGCTGCTAAGGTTTAAAGCAGAATGCGGCAAGAATTCCTCTCCCGTAGTCATTACTGTTTTCATTGGAGATAAACAGTTTACTAGTAACGGTACTAGCCTTTCAGCACATATCAAAAGAGATAGTATGTTTCTAATAGCCAAAGTAAGGGTTCTCATTGACAGTAACTGCACTATCCCGCCGGGAACACCTAGTGTCTACGTCGAATTTACTAGCCAAAAATAGGAGGTGGTTCTAATATGGATCGCGAAGAGCTCTTCTACGTTAAAGAATTGGAGGCGAGATATGGCAAACTTGTAGCGCTACAGATAGATGAGCTCATGGTTCCAAAAGGAAGGGTCCTTATAATAGGCCCAAACGGTAGTGGTAAGACTACGCTGATAAAGGTCCTCCTAGGCCTTATGAGGCCTAAGAGAGGTCACGTCAGAATATTGGGCATAGATCCTCTTAAAGAGGCGGAAAAGCTTTATAGGCGCCTCACTTATGTCCGGGATAAGGACGAGCTCCCGGAAAACCTAAGGGTAAAAACTCTTCTCGATATATTAGCAGAATCCTACGGATCGGAACAGGTAAACTGGGTTGCTGAGCAACTAGGCCTTTTAGAACATATTAACAAAAGGTTAGGAGAGCTCAGTAGGGGCATGAGGAGGAGAGCAAGTTTATTAATCGCCACAGCATCCAACCGCGACCTCATAGTGATAGACGAGCCCTTTAGTGGCCTGGACGCTATGGGGAGGCAGACCATTTCTGAAATATTGGACAAAAAAGAGGCGGATATGATCATAATAAGCCATATACCTCTCAGGATGAAGTTTGATCATTTAATACTTATAGATAGCGCAAGAGTGACATACCACGGTTCTTACCGTGATCCAAGAAAGTTAGGATACGACATCTGCTAGTGTATTGGACAGATTGTTCTATCAAGCAATCTAATGACGGTTTTTAAAATGAAAAATAATAAGAAATTCTAGAATAAATTGCGTGGGTTTTAACATAAAAGGGTTAATAAATGGTAATTACCATTACAATACCGTTCTCTCCTCCAAGACGGTTTAAGTAATAGATTTCATTGAAGGGCTTTCAGGGAGTCGGAGTCCTCCAAATCCTGACTTAAACAGTTCCTGTCCATTCGGCTTAGGACCCACACATCGGGCACAGACTTAAGGTTCTATAAGTTTTAACATAATCAACGCTTAGACCATTCCATTTTAATGTTCCCTAGTACTCCTTGTTATATTTAAATATCACACAAATCGAAGCCACGTTGCCATGCATTTTCTCTATTCTTTGCCCAAAAGCCTCTTCAACTCTAAAATTCTCCTTCCAAGAGCTTCAGCAGCTTTTATTGCCTCTAAATCATTTTTTATTTCCTCTTCCTCAAATGCAAACCCACAGACTCCTCTGTTTGCTGGGATCATTTCATGCTTCAGGAAAAACGCGTTTATAGCTGTTATAGCCCCCTCAGTACCATATCTTCTACCGACGACTATCGCCCCTCCGATCTTGTTCCTTAGTTTCCCCCTTATACACCAAGTTCTGTCCATAAAGGCCTTCATTTGAGCGGACACGTTGTTAAAATAGACAGGAGTGCCAAGCACGATGGCATCGCTTTTAATGAGCTCTGGAATTAATATATTCGTCATGTCGTCTTCTATGCAGCATCCTCCTAGTCTTAAGCAGACCCTGCACGAAATGCATGGGCGTATGTCATAGTCTACGAGTTTTATGAACTTCCCACCTGTAACGGACATCGTTACTCTGAGAAGAAAGTCTGTGTTGCTTTTTCTTCTAGGGCTCCCAGATATGTACAGCGCATTCAATACATATCACCTTTAAAAGTGATACCTGCGAAAGTACTTATGACTTATGGAGTTCCGTGGTTTCAGTTTAGGAATTATTTTGCTCTCGATCCTTCATGGCGATTTACCTACGCTTTACTAATCTTATCCTTGCTTTTTGCGAAAAGCAGTCCTAAAAGCTCGCTGTCTTATCTCAAAGAGGTTGGTGCTATAAAACTATGAAAGGTCTCTTCAACTTTAATAACAGGCAAATTTTATAAAGAGTCCTGGTTAAGCGGATCTGTACCAATAAGGACTTCATATCCATCTTTTAGGCCATCTCCATCAGTGTCAGGATTCAAAGGATCTGTGCCTATAGCTATTTCGTCTCCGTCCT
>CBEVQP010000114.1:0-3794 GCA_965552035.1 uncultured Thermoplasmata archaeon
GCTATGACATCTATGGCATTCCTATTTCGCCAATGGCAATAACAAACTGGGAAGGTAATGGTGGTATACTATTCGTCAAAGATGCTGAATGGGCAGAAAAGATCTGTAGACAAATAGTTATAGCATTTCAAGGAAACGCTGGAATCGCCCTTTATCCGATGAGTGGTTCAGACCTAAAGAGGACTGTAATCCCCGGAACAGTAACTCTATCCCAAAAGGTAGGGTCTATCCTTAGAAAAGTAAGAGAAGAAGGAGCAAATATTGCAGAGTTACTATCCAAGGAGCTTGGTGCATATATACTAGGTGTTGGTACTGTGAAAGAAAAGGTATTGGAAACGAAAGGAGGCTTTGATTTTGGTAAAGTAAGCATCAAAACAAAAGAGGGTACTTTAAACGTTTACTCTAAGAACGAAAACATTATCGCAGAGTTAAATGGGAAGATACTAGCAATAGCTCCAGACCTCATATGTTTAGCAACTACGGATGGAAAACCCTTAACAAATGTTGATATTGAAAGGGGGCTAGAGGTTGTAGTCGCTGGACTAAAGGCTCACGAAAGATTGAGAACAGAAAAGGCTCTAGAAGCCTTCAGGCATCTCTATAAAGAAGTTGGCTTTGACATTGAGTACAAGCCAATAGAGAGTCTCATGGAATAACGCCTATTTTCTTTAGTTCCTCTTTTAATTTTTCCATTTCCATTTCACTAAAAGGTTCCAATGGTGATCTCGGATTTCCGAAGTCGTACCCTTGTATTTTCAATGCAGCCTTTACACCTGCTAAATAAGGTCCCATCTTTAGTGCCCTTCTAATTTTTAATATTTTGTCTTGTATTTCCTTTGCCTTAGCGTAGTTACCTTTTCTAAACTCTTCGTAAAATTCAACCACAATTTCTGGAAACGCGTTTGCTACAGCGGAAACTACTCCCTTTGCGCCTAACATCAGGTGAACAAACAGTAATGCATCGCTTCCTCCAAAAAATACAAAATCTTCCTTAATTTCCCTTATTGTATTTACTGCCTCATAGAACCATTCTACACTTTTGGAGCTATCTTTAATTCCAATAATATTTTCTATTGTTGCCAATTTACTAAGAGTTTTCATATCTAATTTGTTTCCAGTGCGATCTGGGATATAGTAAATTATTATGGGCAAACTTACTGCTTCGGATATTTTGGCATAATGTTTCAATATCCCGGTAGGCGATAAAGGATAATAATACGGTGTTACCACATGTATAGCATCAACACTACACTTTTCCGCAAATTTACTAAGTTCTATGGTTTCTTTTGTACCTGGACAACCTGTACCAGCTATAATAGGAACTCTATTCCCTACATATTCTGTAGCTATTTGAATAATCTTCTTTTTCTCTTCCATTGTCAATAAGGGACTTTCGCCGTTAGTGCCCAGTAAAAATATCCCATGAACCTTATTTTTAACAAGGAAATCTAAATATTCTTGAAATTTCTCCTCATCTATTTCCTCATTCTCCTTAAATGGGACTATTGCTGGCGGAAATACTCCTGAAAACACTTTTATCACCTAATAACATCGGTCTCCATTTTTCTCTTCTTAATAATATTTATTATCTCCTCCTTAGTGATATAAACAGGATCTCCCGGTATGGTATGTGATACTGCCGCCATTGCAGAACCCCATTCCAAAGCTTCTTCGATATCTCCAGATTCTAAATATCTGTAAACAAATCCAGCATCAAAAGCATCTCCTGCACCAATTCTATCCACTACCTCAAGCTCATATGGTTCTGCTTTATACACTTTGCCATCAGCAAGAGCAACTGCACCTTCGGCCCCTAAGGTTAAAACAACGATCTCATTATGATATTTTTCATAAAGCTTCTTCAAAACATCTCTATATGTGCCTCCAATCCCAAATACTGTCTTCGCATCAGACTTAGTCACAAAAAGGATGTTAACATTATCCAAAATGGTATCTAAAGCTTTAAAAGCCTCTTCAGGGCCCCAAAGTTTTGACCTGTAGTTTACGTCAAAAGATATTATCGTATCTAACTCTTTTGCCTTTTTCATGCCTATCTCTACCGCTTTCTTACAATTTTCGCTGAGAGCAACTGTTATTCCCGTGGTATGGAAAACATCGTATTCGGCAATAATCTCCCAATTGATCTCTTCTGGATCTATTTTACTTATTGCAGAGTTCTTTCTATCGTAAATCACTTGAATCGGCCTTGGTTTTCTTCCGAACTCAATAAAATAAAGGCCAACCCTATGTTCTTTTGTCCATATTACGTAGGAAATATTTACCCCATGTTCCCGAATCCTATTGGCAATTAATCTTCCAAGAGGATTATCTACCAACTTGCTTACCCACGCAGCCTTCCCACCTAAACGAGCAAAGGCTATAGCAAAATTTGACTCGGCTCCACCAATGTTTATCTCAAACTCTCTCGCCTGCTCTATTCTTTCATAATTTTTCGTTGAAAATCTAATCATAGTCTCTCCAAAAGAAATTGCAGAAGGTATCTTACCCTTCATATATAACACCACATATTATCTTGTTTGACTATGAAAAATAACTTTCTAAGTATTCTTTTAGGATTCTTACTCCCTTTATGATATTTTCCACCGAATTAGCAAAAGATAGTCTAATATATCCCTCCCCATTAACGCCAAATGCTCTTCCCGGAGCAACGCCTACTTTTCTCTCTAGAAGCAATTTTTCAGCAAATTCATAAGAGTCTTTTGTATATTCGGAAACATTTAGGAGCAAATATAATGCTCCCTGAGGCTTTACAAATGATGTGTTCTTGATTTTTGAAACCTCTCTAACCATAACGTTCCTTCTTTCTTCACATTTTCTTCTCATTTCTTCCATACAGCTCTCACAATTCTCAAGAGCAGTAATGGCTGCCATTTGTAGCATTGACGGTGCACATGCTACGACGCTCTCTTGTAGTTTTGTCATGGTTTCTATTAGTTCCTTATTCATAGCAACAGCAAATCCTATACGCCACCCAGTCATTGCATATGTTTTAGAAAAACTATTGATCACAACTACGTTTCCTGTACCATCCTCAAACTCCAAGGCACTATAGTGCCTTAAATTATCATACACCATTCTTTCATAAACTTCGTCAGAGATAAGAACTATCTTTTTCTCCCTGCATAAATCTACAATTCTCCCTATAATTTTGCCCGAGTATACTACTCCAGTGGGATTGTGAGGATTGTTTATAATCAATACCTTGGTCCTATCATTTATCTTAGACTCAATTTCTTCTAAGTTAGGAATAAATCTTTCAGATTCCTTAAGAGTATAAAACCTCGGAACTCCGCCCAGCATTTTTATCATCGACACATAGGGAGGATATCCAGGATCGGGGATTAATACTTCATCGCCAGGATCCATTACGGCTAATAACGAAAGGAATAATGCCCCGGTTCCTCCAACAGTAACTATAACATTTTCTTCTGGTAACAATGCAATGTTTCGTTGTCTTTCATAATATGACGCTATAGATCTTCTTAATTCGATGAGCCCGGCATTATGTGTATAATGTGTGTAACCCATCTCAAGTGCTTTACACACTTCCTTTTTTATCAAGGCAGGAGTGTCAAAATCCGGCTCTCCAATTTCTAAATGAATAACTCCCTCTAATCCTACAGCTTTATTGAAGATCTTTCTTATCCCTGACGCTGGTGTTTCTAAAGATCTCTTTGAGATGATTTTATTCATCGACTCTCACCGCACTGTTATTTCCCCTAAAAAATTAAACGTCTTTGAAGTGAATATAAGCATTTTATTCAAACTTTGAA
>CBEVQP010000115.1:0-3749 GCA_965552035.1 uncultured Thermoplasmata archaeon
GTAATGTTCGGTTTGGGAGGAATCTTTGTCGAGATTCTCAAGGATGTTACGTTTAGAGTTGCACCAATAGGAACTGACGAAGCTAAAGAGATGGTAAAGGAAATTCGTGGATATCCTATAATTGCCGGAGCGCGTGGACGTGAACCTCTTGATATCGATGCATTGACAGAGGCTATCGTAAGAATTTCATGGCTTGTCTATGAGAATCCCGAGATACAGGAGTTAGACGCCAACCCAATATTCCTCTACAGGAAGGGCTTAATGGTTGCAGATGCTAGAATTCGTGTAAAAAGACAGTAATCTCTCTCTTTTTATAAAATATTTTTTAAGAAAAATAAGAGTTATGAATTTCTGTTTTGAATAACGCTTAAAGACTCTTTTTTAGCTCTTCTATCGCTCTCAACAAATGTTGGTCTAAACTTCTTTGAGATAAGATTGTTTATCGCATTAATGGTTATTAGAATCTCACGTTTATTGGATATACCATCGTTTTCTATAATATTTTCAAGAATCTCTCTGCTTAACACAAAAATAGCAGTTAAATGTTCATCTTTGGATCTATTAATGTGGAACGGTCTTATCATAAAAGCCTCATATTCATTTAACGTTTTAACGAGACTCTTTGTTTTTAAGTATTCGGCAATAAGATATAAAACTCTGTGTATTTGGATTATCTCTTCTTTGTGCATAATATACCCTCCAGCAAAGAGGGTAGCCTTAAACAACACAACTCTTATGAACAATTAAAATGTTTCCGTCCTCAAAATGGAAGGTATAGCATGCATAGTGTTTTCATTTGGTAGTAGTTTTTATTTGCCGTAATTTTGGACAAAATCTCGCAAATGAACTTTTTGGAAATAAAACAGATCGTCCTTATATTCTCAAATACGTTTTAAACTTCTTGCTATGGCTAACTAGAGTTTAAGACTCTCATTGTATTCTCTAATGGTTGCAATATCTATTGTTGCTTCAATAATATCTATCGTATATGCTATTATTCTTTTAATGCTCTCTAAAATAAATTGTAGCCGTAACGCATCATGGATATCAAGATTTCCTAATGTAAATGAAATTTCCTTAGGTTTTAGTTGTAAAATCCTTTGTAAAACTTCCGAAGCCACATTTTTATTCACGCTGATAAATGCGTTTAATGCCTTTTTAGTAAGCTCCTTAACGGATTTGTAGACATCTATAAGCTCCGTAGGAATATTTAAACCGTCATTTTCCAGTATATGTTTTGCTATGACTTCTGTGTGATCCGCTATCCTCTCAATACCTTTTAGCCCTATGGTCAAATAAAGGGCTTCAGATAAATTTTTCATAGGTGTATTAGATAAAGGAACCCGTCCTGTTAGTATTTGATTTAAATTTCTCAAAGCAAAAAGAAATAGCTTATCCACAATGTTGTCTCTCGCAACTATGTTCATTATAACCTCTTTATTTTTAGGGTCGGAGAGGACGACCTCTATATCGTCAAGCATAGAATTTACTGTGACCACAAGTTTTTTTAAGACGTCAAGCAACAAAATGGAGGCATCATCCAAAATGGAGTACATATTAATACTATCTGAAGTTTCCTCTAGGATTTCTAGCCCTATTATTTTGTTTTTTATGGTTTCAATTAATTTTTTATTAATTATGGCGTTGTTAGCTTGAGTTTTTACTTTTATTTTATCATAACCTGCTAAATATGCAGAAATAGTCTCAATAATGGCAGTCTCAAAATTATTTAGTTTTAAATCAACGTTTTTGCAAAGTTTTATGGTGACCCCCTCTTTGATAGGGTACAATCTAAGCGCAAGGTCGGGTAAAATCTCTAAAATAACCTCGTCTCCTTTATTAAGACCCACCGTCGACGTCCATTCTTTAGGTAAGGAGATTATATAAGTAGATTTCCCAGTCAATTGCACCCTTCTTTTAAACTTTTTCATTAATATCTCCATCCTAGGAAAATTAATAAGAAAAAGGAAAGGGAAGATCAGGTATTCTTGGTTGTATTGTGTCTAGTAATTATTATTAAGTCATGAGGAAGCCTTACGACACTTCTAGTATCTAGACCCACAATGTGCGTTATTCCACTCTCGTATGCAGCATCTACTAGTCTTTGAGTTATAATTCCACCAAGTACTAACATATGCGCTTTCTTTACGCCCCTTAGCTCGTTTATTAGATCCCTTACTGCGACAGTTTTTAGAGTTTTTCCTGATTTGTCTAGGATAATTGCTTGTCTCTTCTCTATTAATTCATTAAAGTCAACGCCTGCTACCTTTTTTACGTATTCAATAAGACCTTCAGGAGCGGCCAACGCTTCTGGAGTTACCTTTATTGCCTTTTGTTGTATTGCTTGTAATTTTTGGACAGCTTCGGCTTCTGCTGCTTTTGATAAGGAAGGTATAGACTTCTCTACCGGCTTAGACACTTCGGCTTCAGTAGTTTTTGTAGTGGTTTGAGGTGATATGGCTTTTGAAGGACCCTCTTCGACTCTTTTAATTGTCTCTGGAACATGAGGATGCGAAATTCTACCAGAAACTTTCTCTTTGTATTCTTCCATCTCCTCTCTGAGAGTTTTCTCCATAAGCTCTAAAACCTTTTGTATTATGATGTTAATAGCTTCTTCTCTGTTGTTCGCACCACTAGCGCTCATAAGATGTCTCACGTTTAGTCTACTTCTCAGAGCCTTGAGTATTTGTTTATAGGATAATTGTTCTACTTCCCACCCTCTTGGAGCAACAGCTACATAGTCTATGTCAGCTACCTGTAAGAGTTCTTTAAGAATGGCTAGACCACCACGATCCCCATCTACGAAGGCCGTTGCGGTTTTCTCCTGACTTAGCCTGATTATAGTTTTAGGAACATTTGTTCCTTTGACAGCTATAGCGTTTTTGTATCCATTCTTGAGAAGATTAAGAACATCGTTTCTTCCTTCTACTATGATAATTTCGCCAGAAGTCTCTACTTCAGGACCTGCAGGACATCTATCTGGTCCATATTCAATTATCTCGTAATCTTTTACTTTTTCTATTACAATCTCTCTTATAGTCGCTCCTTGTGTGCTTATTTTGTTTTTCATCTCATAGTAAAGCTGTACGGCCCTGTCAATGATCATCTCCTTTTTTTTCTTTCTAAGATCTTGAATCTCAATTACCTTAACTTCAGAATGACAGGGCCCCACCCTTTCTACCTGCTCCACAGCAGCAGCCACGATCGCAGTCTCTACTTGATCTAAGTTAGAGGGGATCGATATTTTTCCGTAGGTTTTACCATTTTTATGGTCTAGCTGAACTTCTATGCGCCCTATTCTGCCGCTCCTCTGAGCTTCTCTTAAGTCTAAATCATCAAGCAAACCCTCTGTTTGACCAAATATTGCTCCAATAACATCTGAACGGTTTACAATACCATCAACCTTTATTTCTGCTATAATTAAATATTTGGCCTTTTCATATGGTACCTCGTTGTTGCTAGTATTTGAATGATTACTATTGTGGGGGTATATCACTGAAATCACCTCCTGTATCAATATAATTTGCTTACAGAAGAGCTCTATAAGAGACTCTACTGTACGAGGTTGTTTTACGTAATATTTGCTAGTTTATGCAGTATTACTAAGCGTGATCTTGCAGTGGAAATACATCACTAGTCAAAGTTAATTAGTACTTACTTAATATAATTAAGCCTCTCCCCATCATCAACATGAGAGCTGGTGTTTTGATATCATGAGTGTGAAAACAAGATAAGTGTTTGAAATACAT
>CBEVQP010000116.1:0-3731 GCA_965552035.1 uncultured Thermoplasmata archaeon
CTAAACTTCGAGAACCTAAGAAAGTTCGTCAGAGGTGAAAATTTTGTCGGGACAAGAATTAGAAAAGGATAAGCTAATTGAAAAAAGAAAGGAAGATCACATAAAATTAGTTGTAAGTAAAAACACTCAAGCTTCATACAATTTTTGGGACGACGTAATTCTAGAGCATAACGCAATACCAGAAATCGACTATGATGAAATATCCACAGAAGCTGTATTTTTAGGAAAAAAGATAGGATATCCCGTGATGATAGTGGCCATAACTGGAGGATTTAAAAAGGGAATGGAAATAAATGAATATCTAGCAAAAATCTCTGAAAAATATCAGATACCAATGGGTGTTGGGAGTCAAAGGGCTGCGCTTGTAAAAAAGGAGTTAAAGGAAACATACAGCATCATTAGGGAATATGATGTTCCTGTGAGGGTTGGAAATATAGGGGCACCACAACTTCTTTCGCTTTCCATAGACGATATTCAAACCCTCGTTGATATGATAGATGCCCATGCTATTGCGGTACATCTGAATTATTTGCAGGAAGTGGTACAGCCAGAGGGAGATCTTATCAGTAAAGGTCTTCTTGAAAAAATCCAAGAAATCTCAAAGAGCTTAAATGTACCTGTAATAGTAAAAGAGACGGGCGCTGGCTTCTCATATAAGGTTGCTTTAAAGGTACTTAAGACCGGAATAAAAGGTATAGATTCCAGTGGAGTTAGCGGAACGTCTTTTTCAGCAATAGAATATTATAGAGCTCTTGAAAATCAAGATTCCGTAAAGGCAAATTTGGGCAAGATCCTTTGGGATTGGGGCATTCCAGCGCCGGTGTCACTAATAAACTGTAAAAGAGCTGTATCGAGACTTCGAAAAAAGGTCTATATAATCGGGAGCGGAGGCATAAGACACGGTCTAGATGCCGCAAGGGCTTTAGTTCTTGGTGCAGACGTTGCAGGAATTGCAAGGAGAGCTTTAGAAGCTTACTTTAATAAAACGGATTTATCGGACTTCATTAAGGAATTAAAGGCAATAATGTTCCTCACAGGATCAAAGAATGTAAAAGATTTAAGATCTGTAAAATACCATATCGTCGGAAGACTTAAAGAATATATTTGATGGAAGATTTTTCCATTAAGAAATAGTGTAAACTATGAGGTGTTTGTCTTGAGAGAGAGTTCCAAAAGGATCATTGAGGAGCTTGCAAATAGGGTTAATGAGAACCTTAAGGATCTTTTAATTGTCAAACCTCCAGAGAGGTTCTATAAGGCTGTAGGATGGTTACCTCTTGCAGGAGGAAAACGGCTAAGACCCGTCATGGCGCTTGCTGTAGGTAAAATGCTAGGCGCTAATGAGGAGGATGTGATGCCATTCGCCCTTGCTTTGGAGCTAACACACAATTTCACGCTTGTTCATGACGATATTATTGACGAAGATGAATTCAGGCGCGGCGTAAAAACTGTTCATGTAGCATTTGATATCCCGACAGCCATAATCGCTGGAGACACACTCTTTGCAATGGCCTATCGAGAGATCTCCAAGCTTAATGTTCCAGGAGAAATTCTCAAGGAAATATTAAGAGATTTCTCAGAGATGGTTATTGAGCTCGCGGAAGGCGAATATGAAGATGTGGAATTTGAAAAACGCGCAGATGTCACTACAGAGGAATATATTGAAATGATTAGAAAGAAGACTGCGAGGATTATGCAAACAGCGTGTTATGGTGCCACACTAATAAGTACCAGATCCTACGAGGATGCTAAAAAATTGGGTAACTATGGCCTCTACGTAGGCCTCGCATTCCAAATTCAGGATGACATTTTAGGCCTCATAGGAGATCCTAAAGTGACGGGTAAGCCTGTCGGAAGCGATATTCGTAAGGGTAAAAAGACAATCCTTGTAATTCACGCCTTAAACAACACAGACGAGGATACTGCAAAGAGACTTTTAGAAATTCTAAATAAGCCAGAAAAAACTGATGAAGAAGTTAATGAAGCTACAGAAATAATAAAGAAGGTAGGAAGTATTGAATACGCAAAAGATCTAGCACTAAAATACGCTAAAGACGCGTTAAAGGCATTAGACGGGCTTCCTGAAAACGAATATAAAGCTCTGTTAGAAGATCTCGCACACTACGTCGTTGAGCGCGTGAAATGACGGTGTGGGCCATGGGTATTGATCAGGGAGTATTAGATCTAATTTACGCTGTAACTTTAAAATACTCGATTAAATATGGGGGAAAGACTTCTCCTAAATTTATAATAGGTAAAGTTATCGCGATAAAGCCAGATATAAAGAAAAATCTAAGAGATATCATTCCCGAAATAAACAAAATCGTAGAGAAAGTAAATAACATGACGCTTGAAGAACAGAAGGCTGAATTCGAAAAATATAAAGATATTCTCCCCGAAGAGGTTAAAAAAGAAGAGAAGAAGGTCTTGCCACCACTAAAAGGCGCTGAAGAAGGGAAAGTAAGAATGAGGTTTGCTCCGGGTCCCTCGGGACCTCTCCACATTGGTCACTCCCGTGCCGTTATTCTTAACGATGAATACGTAAAAATGTACAAAGGAGTTTTTATCTTACGTCTTGAGGATACAAACCCTAGAAATGTTCTTCCAGAAGCCTACGATATGATTAAAGAGGATGTAGAGTGGTTAGGCACCAAATGGCATGAGTTCTATATCCAAAGCGATAGAATGGAAATCTATTACGAACACGCAAAAAAGCTCCTAGAGATGGGCAAGGCCTATATATGTACTGAGGATTCTGAAACGTGGAGAAAAAAGAAAGTGCATGGAGAGAAGATTCCAGAGAGGGATTTACCGCCAGAAGTTCAATTAGAAAAATGGGAGAAGATGCTTGAAGGAGAGTATGATGAAGGAGAAGCCGTTTTTGTTGTAAAGACAGACTTAAATCATCCCAACCCAGCTGTAAGAGATTTCGTTGGATTTAGAATAATAAAGGATATCCCCCATCCAAGGACAGGTGAAAAGTACATTGTATATCCTACGTACAATTTTGCAGTTGCTATAGACGACCATCTTATGGGTGTTACTCACGTCTTAAGAGGAAAAGATCATCTTGTAAATACAATGAGACAGGAATACATCTACGAGCACTTTGGTTGGAAAAAGCCATTTTTCTATCATTATGGCCTAGTCTCTATGGAGGACGTAATTTTAAAGACGACGACGATAAAAGAAGGGATAAAGAAAGGAGAATACATCGGCTGGGATGATCCTAGATTGGGTACTTTGAGGGCTTTGGCAAAACGGGGAATAAAACCAGAAGCCATTAGAAAGTATTGGCTTGATGTAGGGCTTAAGGAAGTTGACATTAAATTCTCGTGGGATATCTTATACTCCTACAATAGAGAGCTCATTGACAGGGACGCAAATAGGTATTTCTTCGTTTGGGATCCCGTAGAAGTTGAAATAAAAGGTTCAGGAACATATGAAGCAAAAATTCCGAAACATCCTAACGATCCTTCAAGAGGTTTCAGAGAACACAAAGTTTCCTTACCGACGAAAGTATACTTAGCAAAATCCGACTGGGAGAGAATCTCTGAAGGAGAGACATTCAGACTAAAAGATCTCTTCAATGTTACTAGAAGAGGAGACATCCTCGAATTTGCAGGGAATGATCTTGCAATACTCAAAAAAGGTGCAAAAATATTACACTGGCTGCTTGAAGGTCTTCCCATGACTGTTATTAAACCCAACGGCGAAAAATACGAGGGAAT
>CBEVQP010000117.1:0-3682 GCA_965552035.1 uncultured Thermoplasmata archaeon
TATTCCATCTACAGCTGCAGTTAGTATTATATCTACATCTCCTTTGCTAAGTTTAAGCTCAGAAACGAGCTCCCTAGCAGCACTCTTCAGGAGATTAATCTCCATTAATACTTTAGACATGTCAATGAAGCCATAATTGTCTACACGAATCTTATTTTTTATCAATGTTGAAATGCTTACAAGATCTCTAAGCTTATCAATTAACTCAAGACATCGCTCTTTACGAGGAGAAACTTTTCCCTTCAGATATCTATTAAGAACCGTTGGAGGCAACCCCAAGATTTCTGAAAGTTGTTGATAAGTGTATTCCTCCTTAGCGAGCCTTAAGAGCTCAAGAAACTCCTCGACAATGTTTATGTCTTTATATTTCACCATAATGTTACACCTCATCCTGTTGGTGAGAGCTTCTTATTGTTATATGGTCCCAAACAATTTTTTGTTAAACTTCAAACACTATAACTTTAAAAAATAAATATATTTTTGTCTATTATTTTGTCAATAAGAAGACTTATTAGGGGTCTGAGAGTATGGCATTTAAACAAAATTTTGTTAAAAAATTTGGCATTGAAGAAAAGGGGTCCACTTTGAGGCAAGAGGTTATTGCAGGAGTTACCACATTTCTTACAATGGCATACATAGTTCTAGTGAATCCGTCAATCCTTATGAATGCAATTGGTTTAGATGGCAACCCTATTGGAGAGGCTGCTGTACCTACACTTACATTAGCTACAGCTCTTGGAGCAGCGATTGCCACAGCAATAATGGCGTTATATGCAAACAAGCCATTTGCATTAGCTCCTGGAATGGGTCTCAACGCATATTTCACATTTGTAGTGACGAGACAGTATGGGATACCTTTCCAAACGGCATTAGGAATAGTGTTCATTGAAGGTATTATCTTCCTTATTCTCACGGTTACAAAGGCACGTGGAGCAATAGTAAATGCAATTCCCGTGACTCTTAAGAATGCAATAGCAGCAGGTATAGGTCTATTCTTGACCCTTATTGGTCTTGAAATGGCTGGTATTGTAGTGGATCACCCAGAGACTTTGGTTACATTAGGAAATCTCATATCACCTACAACGATATTGGCTATAGTAGGATTCTTCTTAGCAGCTTTACTTCTTGTTCTTAGAGTTCCTGGAGCTCTTTTGATATCCATTATTACGGTTTTCGTGATCTCAATTGTTGCAGGATTACAAGCGCCTCCTCAAAAAATTGTAGCAATGCCCTCGTGGGACATAAACTACACTATTTTTAAGGCCAAATGGAGCGATTTGATTAGCATAACAGGTGTTGTTGCAGTATTTACTATGTTTATGGTGGACTTCTTCGATACTATGGGAACAGTAACAGGCCTTTCGGCCCTTGCAGGATATCTTAAGCCCGATGGAACTGTAGAAGATATCGATAAGATGCTCTTTTCTGATGCAATGGGTACTATTGAAGGAGCACTTCTTGGTACTTCAACGATTACCACCTATATAGAATCAGCAGCAGGTGTCGAGGAAGGTGGCAGAACAGGAGTAACAGCTCTCGTAGTTGCAGGACTATTTCTCTTAACAGTGTTCTTCTGGCCAATAGTAACGGCCATTCCACCTTATGCAACAGCGCCTGCACTCATTCTTGTAGGGCTTCTTATGATGTCGGCACTAGCTCACATAGACTTTAAAGACTATTCTGAAGCAATTCCAGCATTTGTGACAATAGTTCTTATGCCAATGACTTATAGCATATCAAACGGTATAGGCGGAGGCATCCTCACATACGTAGTTATAAAGACCCTCACAGGAAAGTACAAAGAAGTGCACCCAATAATGTACGTATTAGCAGCGTTGTTTGTAGCCTACTTTATTGCAGCTTCTGGAGCTATTTGATCTCCTCTTTTTTATGTATTTATATGTCGCTTGTAATTCCAAGGATTCTCAACAGGATCATAGTTATTTTCTACGAAATCTTTCCAAAATGAGAATTTTATTGCCTCAAAAGGATTTTGAATAATAAGTTTGCCAACATCTGGACCTCCAAGACTAAATAAAGCTTGAATATAGGCTTTCTTTTCATCCAAACTTACATTAAACATTTTTCTAAGAAGCTTTGTTTTCTCTTTAAGGTCATTTAAGTTCCTATAACTGAGCTCACTTATTGGATATGTAAAGGCCTTTGGAACAAGGTAATTAATAGAAAGTGAAACCTTTTTATTAGACACGGACTCTAACCTTCTTTTAAGCTCTAAAATAGATTTAAAGTCATCAAGATTTTCTCCTTTAACTCCAGCCAGAATATACATTTTTATTTTTCTAATATTTCTGTAATTTTTGATAATTTTTCCAAACTCAATGATGTCATCATCACTAAATACCTTTCCGAGAAATCTTCTCAACCTTTCTGAATGCTCAGGCGCTATAGTCACCGTTCTATTGCCGACAATGTGAAGGGCCTCTAGAAGATCTTCGGTGACTCTATCAACTCTAAGTGATGGAAATGAGAAATAGTACTTGTTTTTTACTAGCAATCTTATAATATCTTCTAAGTCTGGATTTACAAAAGGTTCTGATGATATAATTTCAATGTTTTTGTGAGGATAATGCCTCATCCAAAATGAGAGATCAATTTGAACGTCTTCTATTGTTTTGTATACTACTCTAGACTTTACGTTTCCATATAAACAAAATTTGCATCTAAAAGGACACCCTCTAGTAATTTCTAATGGTATTTTAGACCCTTCCGATGATGGTAGTACTAAGACTCTGGAAAACTCATGTGCTATTGTCGTTGCTCGTAGAACTTTGGCTCTATTATAGAGTTTGGGTGAAATAACGAGACCCTCTTCAGCAGCAGAGTCTAAGTTGAAATTGTACTCATAGAGAAGGGGAATAATAGACTCTACCTCTGAAGGCGTAACGTATAGTCCCATGCCCAATAGAGGCCCCGGATTAAATGTAGTAATCCCTCCTACAAGGATCTGCGTTTTTTCAGGGTTTATACCACTTCTTTTAAGAATTTGGGCAAGTAATGGATAGTTCATTTCATAGTTGGAAGAGACCATTACAATATCAAACTCATTAAGAGGCCTAAAACTCTCAATAGAGTATATGGAGTCATATGTAAATCTTTCAGCTAAGACATCTGGATAAGAATTCAACATCCTATAGAGAATTTGAAATCCGAGCGAATAATAGGATATGGCTCTAAGCGAAGGAAAAATAAGTGCTATTCTGTATTTTACAGCATTCCAATGTTTTTTTACCATGAAAAGCTCACTCATAAAAAGCACCAAAAGGATCATCCATTGGAAATTATTACCTTAGCTGTAATCCCTATAGATCAACCTTATGTAGGAACTTTTATTAATATCCACTTTGAATTATCTATAATCGATATATTCAATAGTAGATGCTCATTAGATAATATTTTGGAGGGCTTTTTATGGAAGTAGAGATAGCGAAAACTTCTGTGAAGGAGTTGACAGAGGCAGAAGAACAAAAGATTTTATCTGAAAAGTTTGAAAGATTATATTCCATGGCAAATGCAGGTTATCCTGCAGATCTTCCCATGAAGACATTATCTCTATGTCCGGTATGTCGTAGAGTGATTCCTGCAGTCTATTTTGAAGAGAATGGAGAACTAAGAATGATCAAAAAATGTCCTGAACATGGCATTTATGAAGACGTAATTAACG
>CBEVQP010000118.1:0-3613 GCA_965552035.1 uncultured Thermoplasmata archaeon
ACGCTGAAAATTTGGGTATAAAATTTGTTAAAACGGAGGTAAGTGGACTAGCCATAAAAAACGGTATATGTCATGGTGTGCTAATTAAAGATGACTTTATACCACTAGAAGCAACAATTCTAGCAACAGGCGGGTATACTGCCCTTTACAAGTTTTTTTCAGGTATGGAAGATAACATTGGAGCTCTGATAGGCGATGCTATACTAAAAGGCGCCTATGCCAGCAATCTCGAGTTTATACAATTTCATCCTACCGCTCATGTTACAGAAAAAGGTGTTCTCCTTATAAGCGAGGCTGTAAGAGGCGCCGGTGGAAAGATTATAGACTCCGATGGAAAGAGGTTTGTTGATGAGCTTGAGACAAGAGACATAGTCTCAAGAGCAATTTATAAGAAGATACTAGAAGGTAAACAGGTATTTCTTGACGCACGAGAGATAAAAGATTTTGACGATAGATTTCCTGATATATACGCAGAATTATTGTCTGTGGGCATCAACCCTAAGGAGGATCTAATTCCCATTACCCCTGTAGCTCATTATTCTATTGGTGGGTTAAAAGTTGATCTCTTTTACAGGAGCAACATAAAAAGGTTATATGTAATAGGTGAGGCTGCAGAAAACGGTTTTCATGGTGCTAATAGACTTGCAAGCAATTCTTTACTTGAATGTGTCGTAGGAGGGCTTGAAGTAGCCAAAACGATAAGAAGGGATAATCCTAAAATTGAACCCGTTAAAGAGGAGTTTTCTTTATATGACAAAAATCTAGAGACGTTAGATAGTCTTAGAGAGATCCTGTGGAAGTATTGTGGAATTATTAGGACTGAAAGACTTCTTGTTAATGGAATAAAACTCCTAGAAAATCTAGATATTGACAAGAGAATTAAGGCGCTTGCTCTTGGCATTATGAAAAGTGCGCTTGAAAGAAAAGAGAGCAGAGGGGTTCATTATAGGTCAGACTATCCGAGATCTAATCCTAATTTTTCCAAGAGATCGATATATAATGGGAAAAGCGTTATTTTTGAATAGTGATGAGGTGTGACGATGGAGGACTTCGCTAGCCTTGCAGAAAAAATAAGAAAGCTTAAAGAAGAGAAGAATGCGGTAATTTTAGCTCATAATTATCAGCTTCCTGAAGTTCAAGACGTTGCTGATTTCGTAGGAGATAGTTTAGAACTTGCGAGAAAGGCAAGGGATGTTGACGCTGATATCATTGTGTTTGCTGGAGTAGACTTCATGGCCGAAATGGCCAAAATACTCAATCCTGAGAAAAAGGTTTTAATTCCTGATAAAAACGCTACATGTGCGATGGCAAAAATGCTTAAGATTAGCGATATCCTTGAGCTGAAAAGGAAATATCCTGATGCCCCCGTAGTTCTATATGTAAATACTCTTGCAGAAGCAAAGGCGTATGCAGACGTTGTTTGTACGTCTGCCAATGCAGCTAAGGTGGTCTCAAAGTTAAATGCCAAACGCGTGATATTTGGCCCTGACAAAAATTTGGCTTTTTATGTTGCTAAAGTTACTGGAAAAGAAGTTATTCCAGTACCTGAATATGGTCATTGCTTTGTTCATGTAATGTTCACTAAAGAAGACGTTATCGAAGCTAAAAATAAATATTCTGATGCAAAAATTATGGTACATCCAGAGTGTGAGCCAGAGGTACAAGAACTAGCTGATTTAATTGCTTCAACTGGTGGTATGATACGTAGGGCTTGTGAGCACGATGCTTGGATAGTATTTACAGAAAGAGAGATGACGTATAGGCTATCAAAGCTATATCCTAACAAAAGGTTCTATCCAGGACGCGAAGATGCAGTTTGTTTTGGCATGAAAGCTATAAACCTAAAGAAAGTCTATGAATCACTCCTTTATGAAAGATATGAAATTAATGTTCCAGAAAACATTGCTAAAAAATCCAAAATCGCTATTGATAAAATGTTCGAACTAACTGATTAAGGGTGTTTAATGTGGTAGATTCCTACTTGGCTTATTTGCTTAGATTTGTCTATGAAGATGTTCCCTTTGGAGACATTACCTCCGAAGCTGTAATTCCAAAAGATGTTGATGTAAGAGCCATTATTATTTCAAAACAGTCAGGAGTTATAGCTGGAGTCTACGAGGCTGAGCTCTTATTTAGCCATTTTGGAATAAACGTGAAAAAGAACTTCAATGATGGTGATTTTGTATCAAACAGAGATGTTATACTCGAACTCTTTGGAAGTGCTAGAAAAATACTTTTGCTAGAGCGTACGGTGCTTAACATAATGGGCAGAATGAGCGGAATAGCTACGATGACTAGAAGACTTGTTGATAAAGTAAAAAACGTAAATCCCAAAGTGAAAATTGCAGGGACTAGAAAAACTCTGTTAAGAAGAATAGATAAGAGAGCAATAATAATTGGCGGAGGAGAACCTCATAGGTTCTCTTTGAGTGATGCGATACTCATTAAAGACAATCATTTAAAGCTTGTTTCACTAGAGGATGCTATTAGGAGAGCAAAAGCTTTTAGCAATTATAAAATCGTAGAGGTCGAGGTAGAGAGCATAGAAGACTGTTTAAAGGCTGCCAAAGCTGGAGCTGACATAATAATGTTGGATAATATGTCCCCAGACGAGATATCAGAAGCTATTGAGCTTCTTAAAAAAGAGAGTCTAAGAGAGAAAGTAAAAATAGAAATTAGTGGAGGTATTTCAGAGGAAAACATATTAGAGTATGCCAAACTTGACGTTGATGTTATTAGCTTAGGTTCTCTTACACACAGCGTGAGAAACTTCGATCTTTCGTTAGAAATTACTAAGTAACATGTTTATCTCTGTTAGTTTTCTCGAACGTTGCATTTTCTGAATATCTAAGATCGTATTTGGACTAATTTTATGTGACTTCGTATGGCTTGTATATTTCCTCCTCTGGTGGCCTCTTTTCTTTCATCGAAAAGAATCCTATGCCAAGGATTAATAATGCAACATAAATTATTATGAATCCTATCCCAAAGACAATGACCAAAACTGCTCCCACAAGATATATCGTTCCCGCAATTCCTATTAAACTCTCACCGCTAACATCTGCAAGATTCTGCAATGCTCTTCGGAAGAATATCGCTGAGATCACCATAAATACAAAGATTAGAATAAAGCCGATTATCAAACCAGCTATGCCCATTCCAGTTATATGAGCGAGGTTCCAAGAGCCCATCTCCTGTTTCCATAACATGGGCATAAAACCAAGTATTGACAGGAAGATTACAGCTATTCCGATAATTGCGCCAACTATAGCCAAAACTATCCCTATTAAAGCATCCTTGAAAATGTCTTCTCTTTTGTAGTACTCTGAAAACCCATACAACGCTATTAGTATCAAAATAACTCCCACAATGAATAGAAGCCCATTAGTGATTATTCCGGCAAACCCTAGTATTCCGCCAATACCGCCCAAAATTTTTGCGGTGTTATAATCCAAAAAATCACCCCCTCACAGGAGTTTTCGCTTCGCAACTGTTGTAATATAATTATACAAAATAAAGTTATATTATGTTTTTCTCAGAAGTGTTACAAAACAGCCCTCGAGGAAACCTCGCCTTTCAATGTGAGGAGGGGGTCAATTCTAAAAACTTGGGA
>CBEVQP010000119.1:0-3574 GCA_965552035.1 uncultured Thermoplasmata archaeon
CTCTAAACTCTTCAGCTAGTACTTCATCGCTATTTTTAGAGAACAGCTTGTAAATTCCTACTGGAATGAACATTCTTACAAAATCAAGTCTTCCCCAGTACTTTGCTCTTCGATATGCATTGGATTTTGAGATTTCTAAGGATTCTATGTATGCTCTCTCTAGATCATCTATTACTTCTTCAAAATCAAGCTTTTGCATGCTTACTACAGTACCTCTCTTACATTCCTCGGGATGTCCCAGATTGATATTTTCGGGGAACGGAAATATTAAAAGGGACTTTCGAGGGGCAAATCGTACTTTCTCTAGGAGAAACACATTTACTAGATACCTGTCTCTAGAAGTCTTGAGTATTAAGTGCGGTAGCCATATTAGTCTTTCAGAGATAGTCTCTTGCACATTTTCTATTGGAAGATAAAACGTTTTCATAATCATTTAGAGAGGAACGTGTCCTTTTAAGTCTTTTGAAAGATCTTATGTGCGCATTCTAATTTGTATTATATGTGATAACTTCTCATTCAGTTTACGTCCTTTTATTGTGCAACATTTTGAAATGGTGGTATTGTTTAACACTGAGATATTTAAGCGTTAAAAGTCATTTCTAATACCTGCTTTCTAATACGTCCTCACATTGGGTTGCAGAGAACAGTTTTGAAAATAACGCGTGGTGAACATTATGGTGCAGGATAAATATGTTCTTTCCTTAGATGAGGGTACGACGAGTGCTAGAGCCATAGTTTTTGATAAAGATTCGAGAGTTCTGGGGGTAGGCCAATATGAGTTTCCGCAGTATTATCCTAAGCCTGGGTGGGTGGAACAAGATCCAAAGGAGATATTTCATTTTCAGTTAAAGGCCATAAGAGACGCTATAAAGGCAGCGAAGATCTCAGTTAAAGATGTTGTTGCGATAGGAGTTACAAACCAAAGAGAAACCACGATATTATGGGACAAAAGAACTGGAGAACCGGTGTATAACGCAATAGTATGGCAGTGTAGGAGGACTGCTGAGTACGTGGAAAAAATAAAGGAAGAATATTACGATGTCATAAAAGAAAAGACGGGTCTTGTACCTGACTCCTATTTTTCAGCACCTAAGATAAAGTGGATACTAGACAATGTCCCAGGAATTGCTGAAAAGGCTAAAAAAGGAGAAATTCTTTTCGGTACTATAGATACATATCTTATATGGCGTCTTTCAGGAGGAAAAATCCATATTACAGACTACTCTAACGCGTCAAGAACTATGTTGTTTAACATAAAAAAGCTTGAATGGGACGATGAGCTTCTAGAGATCTTTGGCATACCCGAAGAAATTCTTCCAGAATTAATGCCTTCAAGCGAGATCTATGGATACACAGACAAGGAAGTTTTTGGTGAGGAAGTACCGATATCGGGTGATGCCGGAGATCAACAAGCCGCGCTTTTTGGTCAGGCATGCTATTCTCCTGGGATGGTAAAGAGCACATATGGCACTGGAAACTTCATTTTGATGAACATAGGAGATAAGCCACAGAGCTCGGAAAATCTTCTTACTACGATTGCTTGGTACGTGGATAAGAAAGTAACGTATGCATTTGAAGGGAGCATTTTTGTGACAGGTGCAGCCATACAGTGGCTTAGAGATGCGTTGCAAATTATAAACTCCCCTAGTGATATTGAACATCTTGCCAAGACAATATCGTCTAGTGAGGGAGTTTACTTCGTACCTGCATTTACTGGACTTGGAGCACCTTATTGGGATCAGTATGCAAGAGGGCTAATAATCGGCCTTACAAGAAAAACCTCTAAAGAACACTTAGCAAGGGCTGTTTTGGAGGCCATAGCATACATGAATAGAGATGTTATTGAAGAAATGATAAAAGACTCTGGAATAAAGATAAAGGAGTTAAGGGTCGACGGCGGAGGTTCCAGGAATGACTTCTTGATGCAATTCCAAGCAGACATTCTTGGCGTCAACGTTGTAAGGCCAATAGTTAAGGAGATAACGGCACTTGGTGCAGCATATTTGGCAGGACTAGCAGTTGACTACTGGAGTAGTATAGAAGAAATAGTCAAGCTTTGGAAGCTAGAGAAAACATTTACACCTAAGATGGATGAGGGTCTTAGAGAAAAGCTCTATCAAGGATGGAAGGAAGCCGTAAAGAGATCCTTTGAGTGGGCAAAAGTCCTTGCGAATATAGGGTTAGAGGCCTAGTTCTAGGTGATGTGCTTGAAGAGAATCGTTATTATTGGTGCGGGGATTGTTGGGGCTTCTATTGCGAGAGTTCTTAGCAGATATAACAATTTAGAAATAATACTTGTTGAAAAGAACGTTGACGTCGGTAGGGGAGTTAGCAAGGCGAATACAGGACTCATTCATGCAGGCTACGACGATGACCCTGATAAATACCCTTTGAGATCATCTCTTGTGGTGAAAGGCAATAAACTATGGCAAAAATGGGTTAAGGAATTATATATACCAAACTCTTGGCCAGGAGATATCGTTGTTGCGCTCGATAACAAAGATATGAATACTTTAAAGGAACTTCTCAAAAGAGGTAGAAGGAACGGCGTTGTGGGTCTTAGGATTATTGATTGCGATGAACTCAGAGAGCTTGAACCTATGATTAATCCTGAAGCAATAGGCGCATTATGGGCACCAAGTGGCGGTCAAATAGCGTCTCCTCATGCAGTTGTAGCTATAACTGAGAACGCAGTAGCTAATGGAGTAAGGCTACTTCTAGAGACTGAAGTATTGGGGATAGAAATCAAAAACGGTAATATCGTGGGTGTAAGAACAAATAATGGATTCATTAATGCAGATATTGTTATTAACGCAGCGGGTCTCTATGCAGATAAGATCTCCAAGATGGCAGGAATAGAAGACGTGAAAATAAGGCCTAGAAAGGGAGAGTATATAATATTTCACAAGGAAGTAAAGGAGAAAGTCAGGAGAATAATATTTCCTACGCCAACAGAAAAAACCAAAGGCGTCGTCGTAACAACGGAAGTAAATGGCCACCTTATGATCGGACCAAATGCGCAAGACTTACCGGAGGGTGCTAAGGAGGATGTGTCAAACACGAAAGAGGGATTAGAGTTCGTATGGAATTGGGCAAGAAGACTTCTAAAGTCAGTACCCCCTAGAAGCGCCGTCATGAGAACGTTTGCAGGACTTAGACCAGAGCCCGACGGTGGGGATTTTATAATTAGATCTTATGAGGACGTATATGGGTTTATTAACGTCGCTGGGATAAGATCTCCTGGCCTTACAGCTGCGCCAGCAATCGCATATTTTGTCAGGGATATTATTGCAAATGATCTCGGAGTAACACTTACCGAAAAGAGAAAATGGAGTCCTACTAGAAGACCTCCGATTTTCCTTTCAAGGCTTCCATGGGAAGATGTTAAGAAACTTGTTGCAAAGGATGCGAAGTATGGTAAAATAGTTTGTAGATGTGGAATGACAAGCGAGGCTGAGATAATAGATGCCATCAAGAGGATGAAAGAGATTGGTGTCAAAAAACCGAATTTGGAGTCAATTAAAATGAGAACAACTGCTATGAAAGGTAGATGCCAAGGCTCTTTTTGCACAAT
>CBEVQP010000120.1:0-3532 GCA_965552035.1 uncultured Thermoplasmata archaeon
AAAGAACTATCCAGATGTTGAGTACGAGATTCATGTGATTAACGATAGGTTTGGTCCCGCTGCAAATCTTAAAGATTTAGAAGCTATAGTAGTATCTCCCGAGACTTATCATATAGCTCTTAGATTAAATGAGCATAGGGCAGCACTTGGTCTAAAAAGATTAGATATTGTTATGATTGGATATGTTCTTGCACAAGATCTTTTTCCTATAAGCTCCACAAGAATACGCCAAGGAGAAATAGATAGAGAGGGAAGGAGACTAACATCCCTAAAAATTGGTATAGGAAGCTCAAATAAAGCAAAAGTAAAACCAGTGGTAAGTTTTCTTAGAACCCTTTTTTCTAATGTTAATTTAGAGATTGAAGCAATTAAGGTCGATAGTGAAGTATCAGAGCAGCCTTTTAATGATGAAACTTATTTAGGAGCATATAATCGGGCAAAAAAGGCATTAGAAGAGGTAAATGGAGATTATGGTATAGGAATAGAATCTGGAATTTTTGAGCATAAAATTAATGGTAAAGGAAGATATTTGGTATATCAAGTTGCATGTGTGTTTGATAAATATGGGAACGCTTCATTTGGAATAAGCAAAGGGTTTGAACTTTCAGAATGGATGTTAGAAAGGATAAAATCAGGGGAAACGTTGGGAGATATTGCGCGAGAAATTTCTGGTAGAAGAGATATAAATGAAAATGAGGGTATTGTAGGATTTCTATCTAAGAACATTGTTACAAGATATGATCTCTCCTATGACGCCGTTAAATCAGCGTTTGTACCGAGATTATCTCCAGAATATTATGGGTATAACTTCGTTAGTAGCGTTTTACGAGATATCTAAACACACAAAGAGTGTCATATGATATACATTGTTCATCCAATTTTCCATAATTTTAAAACGTTAGATGTACATATCACGTTATTTAGTTGCTATATCATTCTTTTAGACCTTGGTGAAGGATATGAAAGGCTGGTGGGGCAGAATTCTTCGAATTGACCTTACGAAAAAGAAAGCAGTTATCCAAGAATACGACCCGGAGATAGCTTATAAGTTCGTTGGAGGCAGAGGCCTTGCAATAAAAATCCTATGGGACGAAGTAAAAGGGGTAGATCCTTTAGGACCTGACAACAAATTAATTTTTGCAGCGGGCCCTTACAACGGTTTGCCTTTACCTAGTAGTGGCAAGCTGGTGGTTGCAGCAAAAAGCCCACTTACTGGTGGCTATGGAGATGGCAACTTAGGCACTATGGCATCAGTTCATCTTAGAAAAGCTGGTTATGATGCGCTAGTAATTGAAGGAAGGGCGGAGAGGCCCGTATATATCTACATAGAAGATGATGATGTATACATTCTAAGTGCAGAGGGACTCTGGGGGCTTAGCACATTTGAAACCGAAAGAATGTTGAAAGAAATCCATGGAAAGAACATAGGAGTGCTAACTATAGGTCCGGGAGGAGAGAATTTAGTCAAATATGCCACAATCATTTCTCAGGAAGGTAGAAGTGGTGGAAGGCCTGGAATAGGAGCAGTAATGGGCTCTAAGAAGCTTAAAGCCGTTGTAATTAAAGGTACAAAAGAAATTCCAGTGGCAGATCCTAAGGAGCTTGCGAGGATGAGTAGAGAGTCGTACTCTGAGATACTTGAAAAGCCAGGATACGGGTTCTGGGCCAGACAAGGAACAATGGCAGCATTTGAATGGTGTCAAGAGAATGGTGCATTGCCTACAAGAAACTTTAGCGATGGATACTTCGAACTTGCAAGACTAGACGATGGATATGCCATGGAGGCAATGAAAATAGAAAAGAGAGGATGCCCCTACTGTAATATGCCATGCGGAAATGTTGTATTAGACTCTGAGGGTAAAAAGTCGGAACTAGACTACGAAAATGTAGCTCTATTAGGCTCAAACTTAGGTATAGGACACTTGGGCAAAGTCTCGGTACTTAACAGATTAGCCGATGAGCTAGGTTTAGATACAATATCACTCGGTAATACAATAGGATTCTTCATGGAACTGTCAGAGAAGGGAATAGTTAAGGATGGCGTCAATTTTGGTGATTATGAAGGAGCTAAGCAGCTGATACTAGATATTGCGTATAGAAAGGGAGAGTATGGCAATATACTGGCAGAAGGAGTCAAATACGCGTCTGAAAAATTTGGAGGAAAGGAAATAGCAATGCATGTTAAAGGCTTAGAAGTCTCTGGATACAACTGTTACGCATATCCTGCAATGGCTTTGGCCTATGGTACATCTCCTATTGGAGCCCACCACAAGGATGCGTGGGTTATTGCTTGGGAAATTGGAACAGCACCTATTGAGGGAGAATCAAGACAGGCCTCGGAGTATAAGATAACGTACGATCCAGAAAAGGCTGCTAAGGTTATCGAGCTTCAGAGACTTAGAGGAGGAGTATTTGAAGTACTTACCGGATGTAGATTACCATGGGTAGAAGTTGGATTAGACTTGCAGTGGTATCCTAGGTTCTTAAAGGCAATTACGGGTCTAGACTTTACGTTGGAGATGCTATACGAAGTTGCAGACAGGGTATATGCGCTTATTAGGGCTTACTGGGTAAGAGAATACAATGGGAACTGGAGTAAGACAATGGATTATCCGCCAGAAAGATGGTTCAAGGAAAGTCTCAAGAGCGGTCCTCTAAAGGGCGCTCACCTAGAGCCCGAGAAATACGAGTCATTGCTCCAGGAGTACTACAAGTTGCGTGGATGGGATGAGAACGGCGTACCTAAGAAGAGCACACTTAAGAAGCTTGGTCTAGAGAACGTAATTCCTGAACTTGAAAAATACGTGAAACTTGCAGAGTAACCTTTCCTATATTTTATTTTTTAGGTGATAATAAGGTGCCACTTAAAATAAAATTATTTGGAACACTATCGCACTTAGCAGGAACCCATGAGCTTTATATAAAGCTCGAAAGGGAAAAACCAATTGGTGAAATTCTTAGAGAGCATATTCGAGATTATAATAAGCTGAAAGGAGTAGTGATAATTGTAAATGGTCTTAGAGTGAATGACGAATTTTTAGTAAAAGAAGGAGATGAAGTAAAGGTTTTTCCGGTTATAAGTGGAGGTTAAACTTTTTTAACAAAAAGAGAAATTAAAAGACCAAAAATAAAATAATAGGCGTGGAAAACAGAAAAAACATTACTGCTGTCTAGCGAGCACGATGTCGATGGTAGAGACATTTACAGTCTTGCCATCAGGAGTGTTTATAGTCTCAGTTCCGGTTCTAATCTCCTTAGTAACGACATTGGTAAGGAATCTGTTCTTTACGATCTGCTCAACGTCAACTGCTCTGCTAATGGCCTTACCTCTGGCCTTAAGCACAACTTCATTGTGCCCATTGTTGAACAGAGTCACGACAGCAAGCACATAGCTCAATGGAGGCTTCTTTCCAATGTATACTACGTTTTCCTCAGCCATATTTACACCTCCGTCTTTTGTCGAATGCCGTTTGTTCTAAAACAAATATGCTAAAGGGGTTTTTATATGTTTTCTTGTGAAAATCATACTTTA
>CBEVQP010000121.1:0-3473 GCA_965552035.1 uncultured Thermoplasmata archaeon
GACAGCGCTTTTGTAGAGAAGGACTAACATCAAACTTTAATTAAATATTGCTCTCAAATAAACCCTAAAGAAAGAATGTAAAAACTCTTAACACTATATACACAAAAATATAACGAAAAGGATGCTTGGGAGGCAACTCACATGAAACACCTAGAAGAAAAACAATTAAGCGGAAGGGTTCTAACGGTTGCCATAATAATAGGAGTGATAGCAGCATTTGTAATGCTAATGGCCCTAAGAATTCTCCCGGTGCCTACTCCCGTCCAGATTATATCGTGGTTGATAAGCCTATCTGTGATATTTTTCCTCGCAATTATTGGTGGCGTTTTTGTTGGGATGTATATTTATCACGTATTTTCATATGCTGAAGAGTTAGATCCTTGGGAAGAAGCTGTTCTTCGAACTGAAAAGAATGTACAGATACTAATTGAAAAGGTGGAAGAACTAGAAAAGAAAATTGTGGAGATTGAAGAAAAAATAAAGGAAACCTCAAATAGAACTTAATATTTTCATCATTTCATCATACTCTTTTTCGAATTTAACAAATCCACCTTCTTTTAGGGATCTTAAACACTTTGCTATCGCTAGGAGAGCACTAATTTCTCTTGCCCAGTAAACGATATCTTGATATTCTTTGAGGAGGTAATCTCTATAAATTACTGGAAAAACTCTCCCATACACGTAGGCTACGGCATCTACAGGAAGGTCTGGAACCAATTTTAATATTTTAGGGTAGGGACTTTCTCCCTTAGCTATCTTTGAGTAGAGATTAAGGAAGGTAATACGAAAGTCTTTAATGTCGTACTCAAATGCAATATCCCTTGCCAGATCAATCAGAGCTTCGTAAAATCGTTTAATCCACCCAAGAAAGTACTCAAGATTTCCAGAGAAGGCCATATGAACTCCATGCGGAAGCTCATAATCCATTGCGGTCTTATAGTCCATCTCTACGTGTTCTCTTCCTAACACGCTTTTTACGACATATTTTAGGACAGCCTTGTCATAATCTTTAATATCAAATTTCTTCGTTTTGACTCCTCCACTTTCTGGTTTATAGCTCTCTAAAAATGCAATGAGCTTTTCTTGAAAGCTTTTTATAAGATTCACGTATTTAGCAGCACCTTCTGAGAGATCACTAGTACTCCAGACGTCTCCAATAATATCGGCAATTTTTAACTCATCAATAATGTTGGACTCCTTTGCAGCTTCGTCTAAGATTACATTCATCATTTTGACAAGGTCTTCTGAGAAGTCTGCCCAGGACATAAGTCTTTGAACATCTGCTGGAGACAGATCTTCTGTTGGGACTCCCTCAAAAACGTAAATATCATCAAACTTGGCTGCAAAAATGCCCTCATGAGCTTCCCATATTCTTACAATTCTTGTGAACAAATCTCTAGAGATATAGAGCTTATCTGAAAGCTTAATCGTTTTATCATTGAGATAGTTTGGAAAAACCATCCTAGACGCTTTTTCGTACACTTCATCAAATGAAATCAAGTAGGATTTAAGGGGTATAAGAGTTCCCGAATATGCTGAGGGTAACGTTCTGAACATAAGAGGATTGAAACTGCAAAACATCCATAATCCGTCTTCAGCCCATTCATGGGGAGCCACATCTGGGACGGGTGACCAAACAAGTACCGGACGAGTTATTGACATAAAATCACCCTTAATGATTTGACATTTCTAATCTGAAGATGATAATTTTATAAGTAATTTCGCAATATTTAACTCAAGCTTATTGAGGATTGTGTCCCGATTCAAAAGCTTTTAATACTCTAGGTAAATCAATACTTTATATCAAGGAGTTTAAATAATTAGTATTCTATCTAGCCCCGTGGTGTAGCGGACTAGCATGCGGGCCTTTGGAGCCCGCGACCGGGGTTCGAATCCCCGCGGGGCTACCATTTGTCAGCACCCTTCTTTGGTGATTTGCGTGAGTATGAAGAATTGGAACAAACTTCGAAAAGCGGAGATGAAGTACAGAAAACTTATAGAAAAAAGAAACGAATGGAACAAAAAGGCCAGAGAACACATAGAAGAGCTTCGTATTCTTAAGGCAGATAGAAAAGAAAGGCTTGATGAACTAAATAAAATAAGGGAACAGAAAAGAAAGCTTTTGGACGAATTAAACGAGTACAAAAAGCGTAGACAGGAAATAAGAGCCAAAGTATCCGAATTACTAGCAAGAAAAAGAGAACTCCTAAAATTTTCCAAAAAGTACAATAAGTTACAAAACAAATACGAGCGATTACGAAAAGAGCTCACAAAATTAGCGGAATTGCATGAAACAACACCACTAAGCGTTCAAAGGGAGTTGGAGATTATTCAGAGAATTGCAGAACTTGAAAAAGAAGTTGAATTGTTAGAAAGAGATCTAAAGATTGACATCAACATACAAGAAGAGCTTGAAAATATCAACAAAGAGTTGGACACCCACTTTAAAGAGTTAGATGAAATAAGAGCGAAGACATCGGAGATTGGACCAAAAATTGGAGAACTTAATGAAAGAATTAAAGAGATAGTTTTCCAAGTAGCACACTTAAATAACGAAATCAAAAAGAAAGCAGACATAATAAAGGCCTGTAAAGAGAAGGCCAATGAGTACCATCAAAAGGCTCTTGAAATGCGCGAGGAAATCAGACAGCTAAGGATTGAAGCTAGAAAGGCTAGGAAAGACCAAGAGGAAATCATTGAAGACGAAGAAATAGAGGTAGTAGACGTAGAAGAATCTGGAATAAAAGTAAATCCAGACGAAGTTCTTGAGAAAATCCTCAAGGAAGGCTACGTAAGGCTTTGAGCGCTTCTTCAACACTTATTTCTGCTGCAACTACTGGATATGGAAGATTAAAGTTTACAAGTATTTCAGGATGTATTTCACCGAAGATTCCGATGCTGATATTGTTTACTAGTATTTCTGCCGATCTTCCTGGGATAAACCGCGAATCATCTTTCATTCTCAGAGACCCACAACTACCGCAATAGTAACGTAGAAAGGCCTCTACGTATCTCCTCATACTAGTAAATGTAGCCTCTTTAGTATCCATTATGACGAAAGCAAGATTGTAAGCATTTTGATAAGTGTCTTTTACGACCTCTCCGACCTCAAATAGCATAATGGGAAGCTCTTCGTCCTTATTGTGGGCTAATATTCGTAGAAGCGAGGGCAGTAAACTTCTCCTTACAACGTTCATTTCTTGAGATATTGGATTAAGAATTCTTGCTATAGGACCTCTTGACGTTCTCATAAGTTCAAACTCGCTTTGTTCGCTACTTAAGTTGAATGTAACAACCTCCAAAAATCCTAAGCCAATCATTATATCGCGAATCTCTTCGAGCTCCTCTAGTAACTCGTCTGGAACACCTTCTGAGTATTCATGTGGAAGCTCTTCGCCCATTCTCTCATATCCATATCCTATAGCAATATCCTCAATTACGTCAATAGGATGTAGGATATCCCTTCTAATAGG
>CBEVQP010000122.1:0-3449 GCA_965552035.1 uncultured Thermoplasmata archaeon
TAAGACTTACTTTAAGCTTTAAGTTCGGCTAAAAATTAAAAAATCTTCGTAAATTGTGGATTTCTATGCCTACTTGGACGGTACTTGAACTCCTGCGCAGGAATCCCGAGATCTATAAGAAGCATTTGGAAAAAAGAGGAATAGATACGCAAATTGCTGATCGTGCTATTGAAGTTGATATAAAAATGGAGGGAGGAACTAAAAAGAGTTAACGGAATACGAAGGAAACTAACAGGTATGGTAGTGGAAAATGAATCAATTAAACCATTTCCTGTTTTCAATCGCATGTACCATCCTATTCTTAGATAGACTGAACGTGGAAAGTTTTCTAATTATCATCGCTTTCGCTTACCTTGTAAATGACTTCATCTCATTCTTCCATGAGAGATATAGAAGAGAAGAAAAACCGTGGTATCATAAGAGGACGTGGATTGAGGAAATCCCTGGCCTCATCCTTATAGGAATACCCCTAGCTTATCTTCTGAGCTTTATTAACGCTAAGTTCTTTTGGTTCGTTTTGATACCTTACTTAACTCATATACTCTGCGATTACTTATGTATCTTTGAGGCTACTCCTTTTGATCCGTTTATTAAATGGAAGAAGAAGGAAGGATGGGGGATATTTATACCTGACGATCTTATTTGGAAATCAGAAAACTCAGTAAGATGGGCCCACAGGGTGAAAGTAAAGAAATTGAAGGGGATTTCCGAAAACTATTTCACACCATTTGCAATTCTATTCCTCTTATTCTCGATCCTTACTAGGATTTAACGGAATTTCGACTCATTACAACCTTGGCTAACTCCCATCAAAAAACTACTCAACAGCAAAGTATTTATAAGGGCAAGAAATTCGTAGATGTCCGTGAAAAAGCAGGTATAGATGCCTTTATTCTATTTCACACTCTCCTTTCTATTTCTCTTTTTGTACCTCCTTGCTGAGCCTTTACAAGAACTGTAAAACTCAGCTTTGGACAATTTATTCACAGTTACAATTCTCCAAGCTTGGTTCCTTACAGCATTTGATCCAACCATCTTCAATAGCATCTGGATTACAAAGCTCTCCCGTAGTTAGATGAAAGCTGCAATTTACTTTGACTTTTTCTGGGAATTCGGGAGAAAATCTATCTTTACCATCGCAACTCTCACCAACCCTTTGAACATAGCACTTATCTAAGGTATTGCAATTACTTGGATCATAAATGGTGACGCCCTTAGTACACCAGTCAGTAAATTTTATGTTTTGAAGGGATTCGTTGGAAAACAAAAAATCAAGTAAAGAACAATATCTTACAACGCATTCGATTTGAAAGGTCTGCCATGGCACACTTTCCTCTGGAGGGAAATATATCTTAGGGTGTCGCTGAGCAGTTTTCGCATAGAAGATTATCGCAACCATAATTAATAAAGCTAGCAAAGGAAGCAATTCCAATCTTCTGTTATCACTAAGTCTCTTAATTTTCATCTTTTAACAAAGGTTCAATATTTCTTAAAAAAATCTTTCCTCGTTTTAAGCATTAAGATCAACGCTTTCCATTCGAAAAATTTGAATATTTATGTGTCATTTTAATTTGAAAGAGACTTTATGCATTTAAAAGAAATGCAAATTGGGAAATCAAGCGGAAAGAGAGATAAATCGATGAAAAAGTTTTGGGTAGTACTTGTAATTTGGTTATCAATCCTAGTTGCTGTATATCAACTAGAAAGAATGGAAACATATGTTCGGCAGAACTTCAGAATAATAACCTCATTTATCGTAGCCTTCCATTGGATTCTGTTCTTCGGCGGCTCAGCTTTGATCGGGTTTCCTCTTGCTTTCTTAATTAGGAAACTTCATCTCAGAATTCAATCGAAGTTGCCAGAAAAGATTAAAACTCAAATTCGCAAAAGTAAGGAGTCTTACCCTATGATTCACCTAACTCTTGATTACTTTCTTTGGATCGCTCTTTTACCCATGTTTTTCGGCTTAACAATCTTATTTATAATCCCACAGAATTTTGGAATAGACACTATTCCATTATTCGAATTTTTCTACTATTCTCTACCAGTTGCCGGAGCTTTCTATATTGCCCTTGCATGGGGTAAGAACATTTTGGAGGAGTTGCTCGAAATTAAATGTGAAACAACAGAATTTAAAGACTCACTAGAGATCTAAGGAGATGCTACATGATAAAAAGAAATTATACAACGGTGGGATAAAAATGCGAAATAAGGTTCCCGAAGTAGTGCTCTGGTCGATTTTCATAGCTGGCTTACTTAAAGCTTACACCCTACCAGCAATCGCTTTACTGGTTGGGGTAGAATTCATTTCTATACCTGACTGGATAAGCACACCTGGAATAGGGCATACGATGACAATAAGTATGGGTATCTTACCAATAATCGGAATTTTTGATTTTTATCTGCACGGCAAAAAGCTTAAGAGGAGAAACCCAAAGGCCATTCATTGGATTTGGCTATTCCTAATGCTTTTTGGAGCATTTTTTGCTCCTTTAGAAAGGATCTTTAGGGGAGGTGACCCTGCTTCAGAAGTTCTTTGGACCCTTTCAGATACTTTACCTTCTGGCTTAGCTTTTGCCTTCTTGGTCCCTTTCTACAAGCTTGAAAAGGAAAAAAGACTGCTACTATTTTTCATACCCTTCATGCTCACCTATCTTGGATGTCCCTTTGCAGCAGCAGCTAAAATTTTAAATCCGTCCCTATCTGGTTTTCCAACCTATGAGAGGCCTTTTTACTTGGATGCATGGTTTTACAGCGATATGATTGTTAACATTGGAATAGGTGCTTTCGTGCTTTGGGCCCTTATTCAATCGTCGTTCCTCGGCGAAAGACATTGAGCTCGTATCTCTTTTGTAGAGCAGGATTTGAAAGCCCTCCAAGTAAAAAATCTTTAATTGAAAAGTGGAGATCTTAGTTAAATTTAGAATGTTATAAACCTTTCTTGGAATCGTAAATTTTAGTCAAATTAGGTGATATTTTTAGGGATGAGATCGAAATCGAATTTGTCCGACCTTGTGGTGAAGTTATAGACAGAGTAACGTTATAAGTTATTGATGGAAGAACCGGGCAATCAAATGATAAATTTGCGCTTGCTCCTCCTCTCAGAAAACTCGTCATTGAGTAAGCGCCTTCACACAATTTAGTTCCTCGGATTCTTAACTCAAAATTCCAGTCACCTGGCGGCATCGTTCTATTTTCCAAATTTATTATGGAAACCACGAATATTGTAGAGTTCTCTCTATCCTGAGCGAAAATCTCTTGAATATCGTATCGTACCGACTCTACGTGAATTCTATCAACCAAGGGTCTCTCAGCAATGGTTGTGAAGAATAGAAGGAACACGAAAATGGAAAGAACAATGATGCAACTCAAGACTACTATGGAAGTAAACTTCTGCTTTTTCACCATCAAATAAAACAAAAGATAATTTTTAATCTTTTCTGTTACCA